>DASXDC010000054.1:0-5761 GCA_036490855.1 Chthoniobacterales bacterium | reverse complement strand
AATAGAGGTTTTGCAGACCTCGACCTTACCACTTGGCTACCCCGCCGAAATCGCGAACCGGATGGTAGGCGCGCGCTCCGAAAGTGTCAACGAAGCGGCGTTGCGCCTCGCGGCTCGCGCATCATCGCTCTACCGCGGCCTCCGAAATTGAAACGCTTTCGCAGTTGAGCGGGCGGTCTGAAACGTTGAGCGTTAGGCGCGATGTCCAACATCTCTGCTGAGCTTTTCGCCCGTGCCAGCGCTCGTATTCCCGGCGGGGTTAATTCGCCGGTCCGCGCCTTCCGCGGGCTCGGCCGAGAACCGTTTTTCGTGGAGCGTGCAGCTGGCGCGTCGATCTGGGACGTCGACGGCAACGAGTACATCGATTACGTCGGCACCTGGGGCCCTGCCATCCTCGGCCACGCTCCCGCGGTCGTCGTCGATGCTCTGCGGGAGACTGCGGCCAAAGCCGTAAGTTTTGGCATTCCAAATCCGCTTGAGGTGGAGATGGCAGAACTTATCTGCAGCTGGATTCCCTCGATCGAAAAAGTACGGATGGTGAACAGCGGCACAGAAGCCACGATGTCGTGTCTTCGGCTCGCCCGAGGTTTTACTAATCGTGACAAGATCATCAAATTCGAAGGCTGCTATCACGGACATGTCGATGCATTGCTCGTCCGCGCCGGCAGCGGCGCGCTCACCCACGGACAACCCGACAGCGCGGGAGTCCCGGAGGCATTCGCTGGCCTGACGATCGCGCTTCCTTTCAACAATATCGGTGCGGTTCGCGAAACCTTTCGTCGCAATCAGCAGGAGATCGCCGCCGTCATCCTCGAACCAATCCCCGCCAACGCGGGTCTTTATTTTCCCGAGCCGGGATTCCTCGAAACGTTGCGTGAGGAATGCACGAGAAATGGCGCGCTCCTCATCTTCGACGAAGTGATGACCGGCTTCCGCGTCGCACGCGGCGGGGCGCAGGAGCTTTATGGAATTCGGCCGGATCTGACCGCTCTTGGCAAAGTGATTGGCGGTGGTCTGCCGGTCGGCGCATTTGGTGGCCCGGCGGAGATAATGGACCATCTCTCGCCGCTCGGTTCCGTCTACCAAGCCGGCACGCTTTCCGGCAATCCGCTCGCGATGGCGGCCGGCCTTGCGCAACTGCGCGAGCTGGAGCGGACCAACGGCTGGAAGCGGCTCGAGAGTCTTGGCACCCAGCTGGAGGAGGCGACGAGGAAGTCGTTAGGCAGGAGCAAGGTGGCGGCGACTTTCAATCGAATCGGCTCGATGTTTTGTCTCTTCTTCACCGGCGGGCCAGTCAACGATCTTGCCGGGGCGCGCCGGAGCGGCTTGAAAAATTTCGCGCGCTTCTTCAATTATTGTCTTGACGCGGGCGTTTATTTCGCGCCCTCCCAGTTTGAAACCGGGTTTATTTCCACGGCCCACAAACCGTCTCAGATCGAGACCACCGCACGAATCGTAGACGAAGCCTTGGGCTTCGTTTCTCGTTAGGCGATGTCTGCGCAAAGCTTTGCGTCCCGCCGCAGCCTGCACTAGGGAAACCACCTCGTGAGTCAAAACTCGCCCGTTCGCGTCCGTGCTCTCGCCAAGTTTTTCTTCGAGGGCGAACGGAAGTTTTTCGTTAAGGGCGCGACTTACGGCCCGTTTAAACCCGATACCGCCGGTGACTATCTCGGTACGCCGGAGCAGGCGCGACGCGATCTGGCGCAGATGCGGGAACTTGGGATTAACGTCGCGCGCGTCTACCATCTGCCGCCCCGCTGGTTTCTTGATTGCTGCGACGAAGCCGGCGTCCGTGTCCTCGTCACGCTTCCCTGGGCGAAACACGTTGAGTTCCTCGTTAGGGCAAAGACCCGCCGCGAAATTGTACGGGCGGTTCGCGCAGCGGTGGCGAAGCACGCCGGGCATCCGGCCATCTTCGGTTATCTGGTCGGCAACGAAATCCCGACGACGATGGTCCGCTGGCTCGGGGTGCGGCGGGTGACGGAGTTTCTTGAGACGCTTATTCGCGTCGGGCGCGAAACCGATCCGAGCGTACTTTTTTCCTACGCCAGTTATCCGCCGACGGAATACCTCCTGCCGCAGAACGTCGATTTTTTCTGCTTCAACGTCTACCTGCACGACCAGCGCGATTTCGAAAAATATCTCCTCCGCCTGCAAAATCTCGCGGAGGAAAAGCCGCTCATGCTCGGCGAATTCGGGATGGACACGATTCGGCATCGCGAAGAGGAGCAGGCCGAGATGCTCTGCTGGCACGTCGATAGCGTTGTCCGCTGTGGTCTCGCTGGAACGATCTTTTTTGCCTGGACCGACGAATGGTTCACCGGTGAGCAGGAGATCACCGACTGGTCGTTCGGACTCGTTAGGCGCGATCGTTCGCCAAAAAAATCCTTCTTTGCTCTTCAGAAACGCCTCGGCCAGGACGACGCCGCCCTGCCGCATCGCGATCTGCTCGGGACGCCGTTCGTTTCCGTGATCGTCTGCTCCTACAACGGTGCCAAGACGCTCGCGGGATGTCTCGAGTCGTTAGGCAAGATCAATTACCCGGCTTACGAAGCGATCCTCGTCGACGACGGGTCGAGCGATGAGACGCCCGCGATCGCGGCCCGTTTTCCTAACATTCGTTACATTCGCCAGGACAATCACGGCCTGAGCTACGCACGCAACGCCGGGGCCGCCGCCGCCAAGGGCGAGGTGCTCGCTTACACCGACTCGGACTGCATGGCCGATCCCGATTGGCTTTATTATCTGATCGGCACACTCGTGAGTGGCGACTATGCCGGCGTCGGTGGCCCCAACATTTCCCCGCCGGCGGAAAACTGGGTGCAGGCCTGTGTCGCCGCTGCACCGGGCGGGCCGAGTCATGTGCTGCTGACCGACACGATCGCCGAACACATCCCGGGTTGTAACATGGCTTTCTACCGGTGGGCGTTTGATACCGTTGGCGGATTCGACATCGAATATCGCAAGGCGGGCGACGACGTCGATTTCTGTTGGCGCTTGCAACAGGAAGGCCACGTCATCGCTTTCAGCCCGACCGCGATCGTCTGGCATCATCGCCGCTTTACGTTAGGCGCCTTTCGCAAACAGCAGGCTGGCTATGGCGAGGCGGAGTCGATGCTCCGGTTCAAGCACCTGATCTTTTTCGGCCCGACCGGGACCGCAAAATGGCGGGGCCAGATTTACGGCTCGCCGCGCTTCAGCTGGTTCATTAATCGGCCGATCATCTATCACGGGATTTTTGGCGAGGGTTTTTTCCAGTCGATCTATCCATCGCCGCAATCGGAGATCGCAAACTATTTCAGCAGTGTAGAATGGTTCGTCCTGACGCTCTTTCTTTTCGGGCTCGGAATTTTCCTGCCGGTGTTGCGCATCGTGCCCTACCTCATGCTTGGCGGCACTCTCTGCGTGGCGCTTTCCTACATGCTGCGGGCGCGGATCGAGCCGCGCTTCGACACGGTGGCGGCACGGTTGCTCGTCATGTTCCTCGCCTTTGCCCAACCACTCGTTAGGGGATGGAGCCGCTATTTTACCTGGCTCGAGTTCAAGCGCACGCCGCGCGGGGTCATTCGGCTGCATGAGAAAATGCCGGCGGCGAAGCCCGGGAGCGGCAATCTGCGGCGGCGCATCTACTGGAGCGAAGCGGGGGTGGAGAGGAACGCGCTCCTGAAAGGGATTTTCGCGCTCCTCGAGGAGGAAGGCTGGAGTTATTCGGCCGACACCGGCTGGAAGGAATGGGACATCCAGATCTATGGCAACTTTTTCTGGAGCGTCATCCTCCAGACGGTGACGGAATACCATGGCGGACTCAAGTGCCTAACGAGAGTTCGGATCCGTTACCGCTTTGTCACCACGACCGTCATTCTCAATCTCCTCTTTCTCGCCATAATCATTTACCACGGCCTTAACGGCGGCCGAATAGATCTCTGGCTCGCGATTCCCTACGCGCTTTTTCTTCTCTTCCTCACCACCCGGGCCCGGCGCCTGAAACGGCGGGTCGCGGAAATCGTCGATGTCGCCGCCAATCGCATTGGCTTGCAACGGATCACGAAACGAAAGCCGATCGATGCCAATCGTTAGGCAGGCGCGCTTCTGGCTCGCGCTCCTGGCCGAGCTCCTTCTCTTCGCACTGCTGCAGCGGTTCGATGACTGGCATTACGCCAACATGCCGGGCAAGTTTGTCGAGACTGCGGTCCTTTGCGGGATTGCCTTCTTCGCCGCGACTTCCTCTTTTCCGCCGCTCGCGACAGGCCGTTCGGCGCGCGTGATTTTCTGGAGCGTCGCGATCTTTCTCCGGCTCCTCGCCCTCCCGCTCCTGCCGGGAGACGATGTCTGGCGCTACGAGTGGGAGGGGCGAGTCCAGAACGCCGGTTACAATCCCTACCTTCTCGCGCCTAACGACGACCGGCTCCAGGCCGAGCGCGAGAAATTTCCTGACTGGAGCCAGATCAATCACCGCGATTTCAGCGCGATTTATCCGCCGGGCGCCGAGCTCATTTTCGCCGGTTTGAGTCGGATCGGCGCAGGCCCACTTGGTTACAAATTATTCTTCGGACTCGCGGATCTCGGAGCCATTGCGCTCCTCCTGCGCCTCATCGGCGGTCGCGAGCGTTATGCCGACGCGGCCTGGTACGCCTGGAATCCGCTCGTCGTCTACAGCTTCGCGGGCGCTGCCCACTTCGACAGTCTCATGATCCTGCCGATGCTCGCGGGCGTCTTTTGCTTCGTCAGGAGCCGGGCGGCGAAGGAACCGGCAGCCCAATGGCGTTGGGCGATCGGCGGCGCACTTGCGATCGGAGCGGCGATTTCGATCAAGCTCGTCCCGCTGCTCCTGCTGCCGCTCTGCGCTGTTGCCCTCGGCCGTCGCGCCTGGGCACTGGCGTTGAGCTTCGGTCTGCCGGCGCTGCTTGCTCTGCCTTTCGGCGCACCGCGTGTTCCGATCTGGCAGTCGTTAGGCAAATTCATCTATGTCGCGCGGCTGAACGACATGTTCTGGTGGCTGATCGAGGACACTTTTTGGCCCAATCCGCACCAGAAGAATTATCGCTACAACGTCATCATCACCGTCGCGGTCGTGGTGGTGTCGGTATTCTTCATCTGGAATTGGAAACGCGGCTTGCTTTGGGTGATGGGGACGGCGCTCTTCCTCAGCCCGGTCCTGCATCCCTGGTATTGCACTTGGATTCTGCCCTTCGCTACATGGCGGCGGGTCGCGGCCTGGCAGGTTCTTTCCGTGACGATTTTCGCCTATTACCTTTTCTGGAACGAGCGGCTTTTCCTCCTCCCGTGGCATTCGGAACCGTGGCTGCGTGGCTTTATCTTCATTCCGCCGATCGTCGCGATGATCCTCGGCCTGCGGCGAAAAATTCAGCCTAACGAAGCGGCGACGTAAAAGCCGCGGCCCGCGCGGCGCGAAAATCTTCCGAGATCGGGGCCTCAAAAAAAAGCTCCTCATTCGTGCGGGGGTGGCGGAACCCGAGCTTCCAGGCGTGGAGCATCTGGCGCGCGGCTCCGCTTTTCCTTCCATAAAGTCCGTCACCAATAATCGGATGGCCCAGATGGTGAAGGTGAACGCGGATCTGATGCGTGCGTCCGCTGTGCAAAGCGCATTCGACGAGGCTGAGTCCGCCACCCGTTTGTAGGACGCGGTATTCCGTCTTCGCGGCTCGTCCGCGGCGTGGATCGACCGCCATTTTTTTACGCTGCACGGGATGTCGCCCGATCGCGGCATCGATCGTGCCGCGCGGTCGCTTGAAGAGACCGG
>DASXDC010000053.1:0-5276 GCA_036490855.1 Chthoniobacterales bacterium | reverse complement strand
CCGCCGTTTCGCTCCGGGAGGCCACTCTCTATGTGACTCTCGAACCTTGTTCCACGACAGGGCGGACGCCGCCGTGCACAGACGCGATTGTGAGAGCGGGCGTCGGTCGCGTGGTTATCGGAGCGACGGACCCAAATCCCATCCATGGCGGACGCGGCATCCGCGAACTGTCAGCCGCCGGGATCGATGTCGCTTCAGGTGTCTTGGCCACGGAATGCAACCGGCTGAACGGGGCGTTCAATAAATGGATTGTGACGAAGCAGCCTTTTGTGATCGCCAAGTGCGGGATGAGTCTGGACGGTCGTCTAACGAGATCGCCGGGAGAGGAACGCTGGCTGACAAGTCCCGCGGCCCGACGGCACGCGATGCAACTTCGGGCGAAAGTGGATGCAATCCTGATCGGCGCTGAAACTGTGCGGCAGGACAATCCACGCCTAACAACGCGCGGATTCCGCGGAGCCCGCCAACCGTGGCGGGTGGTCCTGTCGCGCTCCGGCGATTTACCGCCCGAAGCTCATCTTTTTGTCGACCGCTTCGCGGAACGGACCCTGGTTTATCGGGGCAAGTCGCTTAAGAAGGTCCTGAGCGATTTGGGTCGCCGGGAAATCACCAGCGTGCTGATCGAGGGTGGCGGCGAGATTCTTGGGCAGGCTTTTGAGGCGCATCTGGTCGACGAGGTGCAGTTTTACATTGCTCCTCTGTTGACCGGTGGGCCTGTTTTGGCCGTCGGTGGAAGAGGCGCGGAGGCGACAACTGCCAGCGCCCGCGTCAAAGAGGTGCAGTTCGAAAAAATCGGTCGCGATCTTCTCGTCACAGGTTATCCGCGCTGGGGTGAAGATTCGACTGAATAGTTTGCTGCTGGTTCCGTCTGAATTTACATTCTCGATGGAAAGGAGGTGAGATTATGAGTTGGAAAAAGCTTCTCTTGATCGCGGCAGTGGCTGGAGCCTTTGCTTTCATTTCGGCGCCAAAATCTGATGCCGGAGTGCGAGTGGGCATCGGAATCGGCTTTCCGGTCGCGTATGCTCCCTACGGTTATCCTTATTACCCGTACGCCTACGGTTATCCGTATGGCTATAGCCCCTATTACGCGTCTTTCGGATACTATCCGACGCTCTATCGTCGCCCGTTTGTTTTCGCGCGGCCAGCGGTAGTGTTTCGTGGCGGCCGAGGCCCGGTCCGACACCATCGCCCCCGCTAGGCGATGGAACGGGTCGGAGCCGCAGTCGTTTGGAGATCGGCAGCTTCGAGGAATCCCTCAAGCTGCCGAATTCTCGTCGGGTGACGCATCTTGCGCAGCGCCTTTGCCTCGATCTGGCGAATGCGCTCGCGCGTCACGCGAAACTGCCGGCCGACTTCTTCGAGTGTGCGGCTATAGCCATCGACGAGGCCGAAACGTTGTTCCAGCACCTGGCGTTCGCGATCAGTTAACGTCTCGAGCACGTCCTTGATCTTCTCCTTCAGGAGCGCGATCGCCGTCATGTCGCTGGGATTTTCTGCGCCCTTATCCTCGATGAAGTCGCCGAAATTCGTCTCCTCACTTTCGCCTACCGGTGCCTGCAGGGAGATCGGCTGTTGCGCCATCTTAAGCACGGCGCGGACGCGATCGACCGGCAGCAAAATTTCCTCCGCCACTTCTTCCGGGGTCGGCTCGCGGCCATATTCCTGGAGCAGTTGTTTCTGCACGCGCATCAGTTTGTTGATCGTCTCGATCATGTGCACTGGGATGCGAATCGTCCTCGCCTGGTCGGCGATCGAACGTGTGATCGCCTGGCGGATCCACCACGTCGCATAGGTGGAAAATTTATAGCCGCGGCGATATTCAAATTTCTCCACCGCCTTCATCAAGCCCATGTTGCCTTCCTGGATGAGGTCGAGGAAGGAGAGGCCCCGGTTGGTATATTTTTTGGCGATGGAAATAACGAGCCGGAGATTGGCTTCGATCATTTCGGTTTTCGCGCGAAGCGCTTTGCGGAGCCAACCGCGCAATTCCTGATAACGGTCGTTGAATTCAGAAGGCGAAAGCCAAAGCGAACGCTCGATTTCCCGCAGGCGTAGCGCGCTCTGATCGAGGCCGCGCTTTTTCGGATACTTTTTCATCTCCTCCTGTACGCTGCGGAGAAGAGCGTAATGTTCGTCGGCCAAATGAACGAACTCCTCTGTCACGCGCTGCTTGAAATAGAACTGCGGATAGAGGCTCTGTAACTTTGCGGCCGATTTTTCGAAGGTCCGCAATTTACCTGCGTCGCGCTGGCGGCCGCGGGTGAGACTTTCGTATTCGTGCGCCAGCTCGGTGCTGAGGCTGTGCACTTTTTTGCAGAGCTTCGGGAGCAACTTCATGTAGCGCTCCCGGCTCTCGATCTTCTTGTCGAGAATCACACGGTCAAAGCGCTCGCCGCCTTCCATGAGTTTCGCGGCCAACTCGAGATGTGCGCGCGCGACAAAGCCGAAGCGGTGAATGTGAGTCGCGACTTCCACTTCGGCTTCCTCGATGCGCTTGGAAATTTCCACTTCCTGCTCGCGGGTGAGGAGCGGCACCTGCCCCATCTGTTTGAGGTACATCCGCACCGGGTCGTCGAGGATGTCGAACTTTGGCTCCGGCTTCTCTTCTTCCTCTTCGGAATCTTTTTTGACGTCCTTGTAACGATCGACCTCGGAAGCTTCGATGATGTCGATCTCGAGTTTGCGCAGCCGCATCAGGATCAGGTCGAGCTCTTCGGCGTCAGTCAGGTCAGGCGGGAGCGCCTCGTTCAGGTCGTCGAACGTGAGATAACCCTGTTCCTTCGCCAGCTTGATCAATTCCCGGATCCGCGCCTGCGTCGTGCTTGCGAGTGAAGCGGGTGCGTCGCCGTTCGTGCCGGGCGCGGCTGCGTCATGCACGCCGTTGGTGTGTCTCGCCGCTACGACTGGACCAGCCTTCCGTCCGGAAGAACGACCGCCACCTCGTTTCGTCGCGCCCTTGGCGGCAGGATGTTTACGAGGGCGACCGCGACCGCGTTTCGGTTGAGTGACAGCTTTCGCGCCGCTAACCTTCTTCGCTGACTGCGGCGGGCGACCGCGCCGTTTCGGTTTCTGTGCGGTCGATTTTGCCCGCTTTTTCGCGCGACGAATTGTTTTCGATTTTTTGGCCAAGGCGATTTCCGGTTGAGCGTAAGACGAGATAGCAGGATCTGCGCTAGAGGCGTCCCAAGCCCCTTGGTCAACTCTCCGCGGTGCGGGACGGCGAAAACCGTGAAAAGTCGTCGAGTTGACCACGGAGGTCAACCACTTGTTTCTGCAGGGCGACGACTTCGCCCGCGCTCAAACCGGGTAATTTGAGACGGCTCTGCGCGGCCTGTAGACGGCGGCGCAGGGTCGGCTGGCGCAGGCCCTCCCACCAGTCGCGCGCCACCTCTTCCGGGTTTGGAGGAATTTTTTGCAAAAGCCAGCTCGAGACTAACGATTCCTCCTCCCGACCTAACGACGACATGAAAAGGTTGAGCGACGCCGGATCGTCCGGCCGCAGATCGCTCGCGAGAATTTTCCCGAGGATTTCGCTTCCCGGCGTTTCCCGCACTGTCTCTTCCCATTCCTGCCCGAGCAGAAAATCCCTCGCCGCCGCATCGCGGAGCGCGAGCAGGCAGAGCATCGCAATCTCATGGCGCGGCGCTGGTGCGCTCGTCCGCGGCATTTCATCAGGAGTGCGGGAGCGTGTCGGCTTCGGGAGGAGATTCGCGAAATCGGAGGCTGCCACGCCGAGTCGAGCGGCGACTTTGCTCATCACTTCATTGCGCATGAGCGGGTCGTGCACGCGCCCAACCGTCTCCGCGAGCTGACGCGCAATCTGCATCTTGGCGTTCAGATTCGTGAGATCGGCCGCCGAGACTTCGTGCTCGATCCAGAAGTCGAAGAAATCGCGCGCGCCCGCGATCCGCGCCCCGAATTTCTCCGCCCCTTCTTTTCGGACTAACGAATCGGGATCTTCCCCTGATGGCATCTCCGCGACGCGCACCACAAGGTTGTTTTCGAGCAGCGGCTCGAGGGATCGCTCGGCGGCTTTCTGCCCGGCCTTATCGGCATCGAAGCAGAGCACGACTTCATTCACGTAACGCTTCAGGATGCGCGCCTGTCCCTCGGTGAAGGCGGTTCCCTGGGGCGCGACCACGTTCGTTAGGCCAGACTCAAAAAGGGTGATGAGATCGAGCTGTCCCTCGCAGACGATCGCGCAATCGGCCTCGATCAGGCCGCGTTTCGTCTTGTGCAGTCCGAAGAGAATGCTGCCTTTGCGAAAGAGCGGCGTTTCCGGCGAGTTGAGATATTTGGCGGCTTCCGCGTCATTCGTTAGGATGCGACCGCTAAAGGCGATGACTTCGCCGACGTCGTTGCAGATCGGAAACATCAGCCGTCCGCGAAAGCGATCGTAGACTTCGCTCTCCGGCCGCTCCTCGTCCCGTAACTTCACCAGGCCGCTCTGCAAAAGCGTTCCGCGCTTGTAGCCTTCGTCGAGAGCCCATTTCAGGAAGGCATCCCAGCTCTCGGGCGCGAAGCCGAGCCGCCAAGATTTCGCGACCTCGATCGTTAGGCCACGTCGTTTCAGGTAGTCGCGCGCCGGTGCGGCCCATTCGCGTTTGAGCAGATTTTCCTGGAACCATTCCGCCGCTTCCGCGTGCAACTTGAGCAACGTGCGCCGCGCTTCGTGCTGCCGCTCTTCTTCCGCATTGCCGCCGCCTTCCTCGATCACCGGAATGCCGGCGCGCGCCGCCAGCCGCCGGACGGAGGTCGGGAAATCGACGTGCTCATAATCCATCACGAAACGGAAAACGCTCCCGCCCACTCCGCAGCCGAAACAGTGGAACGATTGGCGGGCCGGATTAACGTGAAACGACGGCGTTTTCTCCTGGTGGAAGGGGCAGAGCGCGCGGAAATTTGCTCCGGCGCGCTTGAGCGGAAAATAGGAGCCGATCACCTCCACGATGTCGTTCGCGGCGGCGATCTGCTCGATGACGTTTGTCGGGATCGTTCCCATGCGGCGCGGTTTTTCCTCGTGACGAAGGCGGAGCGATGGCAGAGTAATGCAGCGCCGCCGGGGCTCCAAATGAACTGATTATGTTGCGCAACGCGATTCGTTTATTGAGCGTCCTGCTTATCTTCTGCTTTTCGTTAGGCGTGGTTGAGGCGCGCGAGGTGATTCGCCAGGGCGACGTCGCGATCGTGCCGCTGCAGGGCGAAATCTCGTCTTCGCTCGCGCTCTTTCTCCGGCGGGCGGAAAAGACGGCCGAGGCCGAAGGTGCGTCCGC
>DASXDC010000052.1:0-6346 GCA_036490855.1 Chthoniobacterales bacterium | reverse complement strand
CGCGCGGCGCGTCTTAAAGCCGCCACGCCCCAGAGCGCGAAGAAGAAGAGCTAGTCACGCTTTGGCCGGAGGAGGGGGAAAAGGATGACATCTCGGATCGATTCCGCGCCAGTCAGGAGCATCGTTAGGCGATCGATTCCGACCCCGACGCCACCGGCCGGCGGCATTCCGTGCTCGAGCGCGAGAAGAAAATCTTCATCGAGCTTTTGCGTTTCCTCGCCCGCCTGCTCGAGGAGGCGCTGGCGTTGGACGAAGGGATCGTTCAATTCCGTGTAACCGGGCGCGATCTCCTGCCCGTTGATGATGAGCTCGAAAACATCGACGAGCGAATCGTCCTCCGCGTTTTGTTTCGCGAGCGGGACGAGCTCTTTCGGGCAATGAGTGACGAAAACCGGATCAAAGGTCTTCTCTTCGACCAGCTTTTCGAAAAGGTGCTGCGTCACTTCGAAGTCGGCCATCTGTGGCTGAATCTCGACCCCGAGCTCGCGGCATCTGGCGCGACGCTCCGCACTCGTTAGGCGAAACCAGTCCGCGCCGGCCGCTTCGCTGATCAGATCGCGGTAGCGCTCCCGCCGCCAGGGCCGGGCGAGATTGAGCGTACGGGTGACAGCGCCCTCCGCGTCCTGATGCTCGACTTGGAGCGAACCGGCCGTTTTCTGCGCGAGATGGCAGATCAATTCCTCGATCAGATCCGCGATCTTCTCGAAATTCGCGTAAGCCCAGTAGGCTTCCAGCATCGTGAACTCCGGATTGTGCCGGCGCGAGATGCCTTCGTTGCGGAAGTTGCGGTTCACTTCGAAGACCTTGTTGAAGCCGCCGACGAGGAGCCGCTTCAGGTAAAGTTCGGGCGCGATGCGGAGGTAGAGATCGATCCCGAGCGCGTTGTGATGGGTGCGGAACGGTTCCGCCGCCGCGCCACCCGGCACCGCCTGGAGCATCGGCGTTTCGACTTCGAGAAAGCCGCGCGATTGCATGAAATCGCGCGTCTCACGCAGGATGGCGATCCGTTTCAGGAAAATTTCACGTGACCGCTCGTTCGTCACCAGATCGAGATAACGCTGCCGATAACGCGCCTCGACATCGGTCAGACCATGCCATTTCTCCGGGAGCGGCCGAAGACTCTTCCCGAGTACTTCGAAGCGCCGCACCTTCAGCGTCGGCTCGCCCGTTTTGGTGATGAAACAACTTCCCTCCACCCCGATGAAATCGCCGAGGTCAAGCAACCCGAAGATCTCCATCGCTTCCGGCCCGAGCTCCTTCGCCTGCAGGTAAATCTGGATGCGCCCGCTCGCATCGCGGAGGTCGAGAAAATGGCTCTTGCCCATGTCGCGATGGGCCATGATTCGGCCGGCGGCGCGGAGCGTTTCGCCTTCGGAAAATTTCTCGCGCACTTCGGCGATCGAGCCACTCGTCTCAAAGCTCTGGCCAAACGGCGCCACTCGGAGCGCGCGCAAAGCCTCGAGTTTCTGGCGCCGGAGCGCGATCAATTCATTTTCTTGGTCCATCGTTAGGCAACGACCACCGGCCGCAGTTCGCCGCGGCGAGCGTCCGGAATGTAGCCGCGATTCTAAAGCTGCACAGATTTTCTCCACTCCTCGCCACTTGCCCGCGCGGCATTATGAGTTCAAGAAAAGAAATCCGCTTCAATCCGGAAATCATGCCGCGCTTCTTGCAGTCACCGTTCGTCTTTGTTTTTCTCCTCATCCTCGCCGTGCCCGTAGCTCAGGCGCGAGATGAGAAATCGATCGCGGGGTTCACCAAGGCGATCATCGGTCTTTCGCCGACGGTCGACCCGCAGGAGGCGCAGATGGTGTCGGAAGTGTCGCATCACACCGCGCGCGACTTGCAGAAGAAATGGCGCGTGGTGCCATTCGCGATCTTCCAGAACTTTCTCATCCACATCGGGGCGCGGGATCGCGGTTATTGTTTTCATTGGGCGCACGGGATTGGGATGGAACTAAAGAAGCTGCCGCTGAAAACGCTCGAACTGCACTGGGCGGAGGCGTATCCGGATACGCACCTCGAGCATAATGTCGTCGTCGTGACGGCGCGTGGTCAGCCGATCAGATCCGGTTACATCATCGATGGCTGGCGCGCGGCCGGCCGCCTTCTTTGGTGGCCGGTGGCGAAAGACGAATATCCCTGGAAGGAAAATCTCGCCTACACCGCCTGGCTGGAAAATCGCGCGACTGATCCGCTCGCCGCACTGAGCGCGACGGCCGAGGCCAAGCCTCAGTCGCCACGGCGGCGCGTTTCCGGTTCGCTCGAATAGAGCGCCGGGTCCTGCCGGAAGAAGTGTTCCATCTCCGCGTAGAGGCGTGGATGGAGCCGGCGCAGCGAGCGCGGACGTTCGAAGAATGCTTCGGTCGCAACGGCGAAAAATTCAGCCGGATTGCTCGCGCCGTAGGTATCGAGCAGGGTCGGAATTCCAGTTTCGTCCGCCGCGCGCAAGGCGGCGAACTCCACCTTCATCACTTCTGCCCAGAAGAGGCGATCGCTCCGCGAGCTGAGAATGGGAACGCCGTCCGCCGCCGAATCTTCAAAGTCGAGCTGATGAGCAAATTCGTGCAGGACCAGGTTCTTTCCATCAGAGGGGTCGTCCGCTCCGGACTTCGCCGCGTCCCAGGCCAGGACCATTGAACCCATGTGCCCCTCCGTTTCGCCGAGCCGGCCTTGAATCCCATTTTCCCAGACGTGCCCCTCGAGATGACGCTCCTCGCTCGCCACGTAGCCGGAGGGATAGACGAGAATCGTCGTTAGGCGGGGATAATAATCCGTCTTGCGATGGAGGAGGAGGAGGCAGGCCTGAGTCGCGATCGTGACGCTCATCTCTTCCGTGAGCTGTAATCCGCCGCAGCCCTCAAAACGCTTCTCCTCGAGGAAAATCTGGACGTGGCCAAGCAGTTCCCTCTGGTCAGCCGTCGTTAGGCGATCGAAGAAAGGAAGGTTGCGCGAGATGATGGCGCGCCACGCTTCTGGCACCGGCTGCCTGCGCAGACGGCGACGGCGGCGCTCCTTGAAAAATCCCAGCATCGACTCGCCAGTTTATGCGCGAGGAGAGCGGCGTCTCCAGTTCTTTATCGCAACCGGACGTTATTCCGCGACGTGGATCGCAATTCCGGCCGCGCCATTGCGCACGAGCGGTGCCGCGCCACTCAAGGTGCCTTCGCCCGCCTCAAAAGTACGATGACCCGAGGAGAGCGTTTCCCCGCCCACGCCGAGACCAATCGCTCCACTGGGCCGGTCCCCGACCGAAGTGAGCAGAATGCCATTCGCTCCCACTCGCGCCGCTTCTTCCTGCAGCCGATGCAGTACTTCTGCTTCGCCCTCTGCCGTGCCGTGGAAAAACCGCGGACCACTCGTTGCGTCGAGGACCGCGATTTCTTCGTAGTGCCGCGGCGGATAGTGGTAGATGCGCACTTCGGCGGGATTGATGGCCGGCCGGGCCGGCGCGACGAGATGCGCCGAGCTTCCGGCGCAGCCGGCGAAGAGGCAGACACCGAGAAAATTCGCGATCCGTTTCATGGCTTCATTTACGGTTTCGACATTGGCGTGGTCGCTTAGGATGCGTCAATGCCGAAGCCGGTCGCAATCATTGGCGCGGGAGTTTCCGGTTTGACCTGCGGTGTCCTTTTGGCCGAAGCCGGCTGGTCTGTGCGCATCTTCGCGGCGGAGATTGGCTCCAGCACGACGTCGGCGGTCGCGGCCGCGATCTGGTTTCCCTACGATGCCGAGCCGGCCGACAAGGTCATCGTGTGGGCACTGGAAACATTCGAAGTCCTCCGCCGATTATGTGCCGTCGCCGGAAGCGGCGTTTCGATGCTCGAGCTGCGGCAGTGCGCCCGCGACGGGACGAGGGAAGTACCGCCTTGGGCGGTGTCGTTAGGCGCGCGCCGGCTGGCGTCCGCCGTCCTTCCACAAGCATTCGCCAGCGGCTATGCGCTTAACGTTCCGCTAACCGATACCTCGCGTTATCTCGATTACCTTGCCGCGCGCTTCCATCGGGCGGGCGGGGAAATCGAGAGCGGAATTCGGTTCGAGAACCTGGCGCAGGTGAGCCGCGAATATTCGTTAGTCGTCAACTGCACTGGAGTCGGCGCGCGCGCACTTTTGCCCGACCCGGAAGTGGAGCCGCACCGGGGCCAGGTCGTGATTGTGTCCGCGATTCCGCAGGATTTTGCGATCGTCTGCGACGATTCGCCGCTCATGTATGCGATCCCGCGCGGGCACGATTGCGTCCTCGGCGGCACGAATGAAATTAGCTTCGATCCCATTCCCGACCGGACGACGACCCGGGCGATCGTGGGCGAATGCAGCCGCGTCCTCGAGATCGCGCCGCCGGAGATTGTGGCCGAGCGGGTAGGCCTGCGGCCATTCCGGCGCGCTGGAGTTTGCCTGCGCAAGGAGTCGTTAGGCGAAAGCCGCGCCGTCATTCACAACTACGGCCACGGCGGCGCTGGCTTCACCCTTTCCTGGGGTTGCGCCCGTGCCGTGCTCGCCTTGGCGACTCTTCCGCGGCTACTAATCCCTTCCGGCGGCTGTCGTTAGGCCAGATGCTTCGCGATCAGTTTACGGATGCTTGTGATGTTGCGCATCGAGGAGGTGGGTAAGCGCAGCGCCTTCACTTCCGGCGATGTCCACACTTTCGAGTCAGACATTCGCCCGCGGCAGAGCCAATAAAACTCTCGCGCCTTGACCCGAAACGCGTCTCTGGCCGTGCCGATGGCGGTCAGCTGGCGCGCCACTTCGGGCGCGAGTTCTTCGTGCAGGAAGCCAACGTGAATCGTCATCCCCTCCTCGCTGTCCTCGGGAAACATCTTCGCCCCCCCGATCGCGATCACCTCCTCAGTCGTGCGGACAAAGGTATCGACAGGATAGCCTAACGACTCCTCCAGACACCGCGCGATCATTGCCTCGATCGCCGCTTCTTTCATCCCGCGGCTTACGAAGAGGACATTCCCACTCGCGATGAAAGTCTCGACGTCTTCGAAAGCCATCTCGCGAAAGAGCGCCCGCAACCGGCTCATCGGCGGGCGCCGTTTGCCGAGATTGATCCCGCGCAGGAACGCCACGTAACGCTCCGCCGCGCTCTCGCCTGCCGAAACTGCCCTCTCTGCCACCGATCGAGGAACTTGATCGGGTGACCGACGTTTCGTCAGGAAGACATTCCTTCCATCTCTTTCTTCATCTCCTCGGGGCTCACATCCCGGAGATGAGTTCCGATCGACCAATGATGGCCGAAAGGATCTTCCACCTTGCCGTAGCGATCACCCCAGAACATATCGTCCAGCGGCATCGTGGCCGTCGCGCCCGCCTTCAGGGCCTGTGTGAAAACGGCGTCGGCGTCTTCGACGTAGAGGTGGATCGTGACCGGCGAACCCTTTAGCAATTTCGGGCCGAGCGCTCCCCGCTCCGGCATTTCGTCGTTCAACATCACCATCGAATCGCCGATTCGAAGGCTGGCGTGCATGATTTTACCATCCGCTCCCGCCAAACGCCCCAACTCGACCGCGCCGAAGGCCCGCTTGTAGAAATCGATCGCCTCGGCCGCCCCCGCACAAATCAGGTGTGGGGTCACCGTATGCGCGCCTGCCGGAATAGGCTTCACAGCGGACGGGTCTTGCTCATTGCTTCCTGTGGTCATGATCTTGTCTCCTTCATTCTCCTCGAGCAGAAGAGCCCCAAACCACCGATCGTCCTGCCTAACGAGAGGGACGGACGGCGTTAGCTTGGCGAACGCGCCCGGCGCCCATCGGATCCTTCTCCGGACGCAAATCGCGCAGCTTGGAGAGCGGAATCTTCTGGTCATGATCCTGCCGCACGATCTCTTCTCCACGCGCAGGAACGTCGTTAGGCTGCGAATTCCTTTCCAACCTTTCGCTTTTCAGTCGATTGATTCTGGCGTGCAGGAATCCCATCTGCTTCCTCCTTCTTACATCCCGCGCGGATGCCGCGCAAGATAGCCGCGCGTGTCGCGCATCTGCTCGTGCCAGCGCGGGCCAATCGTGCCGCCATCTTGGAAATCCGTCGTGTCGAGCCGGAGCTCGGCGATAACGGCAAAGGTGTGCCCGCGCCGCGCGTAAATCGTCATCCAGCGACCGCGGCCGCTTTCGCCGTAGCGCATGAGTTCATCGGAAGCGAGCGGCGTCCCGATGATCCCCGCGCCATGCAAAGCATACGAGACCGTGCCCGAACAATCGTAGCCGCGATCGGAGAAGGAACCATGGCCGCCGCCCCAAATGTAGGGTTTGCAGTTGAGCGTGTTCGCCGCCCAAATCGCCTCCTTAATTCGCTTCGGCGCGCGGCTCGCCGCGAAAGCGATGCCGTGGCGCAGGATCGCGCGATC
>DASXDC010000051.1:0-4433 GCA_036490855.1 Chthoniobacterales bacterium | reverse complement strand
AGCTGGGGCTGCCACACCGGGGAGAGCATGAGCAGACTCTGGCACGATGCCACCGGCACGCGGATGTGGGGCGCGATCGGCAAGACCGATTACTCGACCGGCGAGTTGCCGGCGCTTTCCTCGATCGGCGGGAAGTGGGTCGACTAGAACCGCTTCGGGAATAATCGGGCCGACGCCCGCTCGCACTTTTGGAGATCGAGAGGCCGAACTTGTCGAGTTGCTTGCTCACGGCAGCGCTTTACGCTCGGTAGGTGGCTTCTCTCGATTTCGAAGAACTCGTGCAGGATTATTACGCGCCACTTTATCGCTTTGCTCTCTCGCTTAGCCGCAGGGAAGCCGACGCGGCTGACCTGACGCAGCAGACTTTCTTCCTCTGGGCGTCAAAGGGTCACCAGTTGCGCGACACTTCGAAGGTCAAGACCTGGCTTTTCACTTCGCTTTACCGGGAATTCCTGGGCCGCAAAAGACAGCAGGATCGTTTCGTCGAGGCGGAGGGAAATCCGGAGGCGGCGAATGCGCAGACAGTGCCGGCGACAGTCGTCAGCCAACTCGATGGCGACATTGTCCAGCGCGCGCTCTTCGACCTCGAGGAAATCTATCGTGCGCCGCTCACGCTTTTTTATCTCCAGCAACTTTCCTACAAAGAGATCGCGAGCGCGCTCGAGGTGCCGATTGGAACCGTCATGTCGCGCATCTCGCGCGGAAAGGGACAGCTTCGCAAAGCGCTGGCCGATGGCGTTGCCCTAACGAATGGTCGAGATGGAGGACCTGCGCATGACTGAACAAGAGGCGCGCTTGATCCTCCAGTCGTATCAGCCCGAGCTGGACGATCCTAACGATCCGGAAGTTGCGAATGCGTTGCGCCTCGCGGCCGAAAATCCGCAGTTCGCCCGCTGGTGGGATGAAGAACAGGCTTTTGATCAGGCGATGGCCGCGCAGATCGCGGCTCTTGCCGCGCCCTTCGGATTGAAGACGCGTATCCTGGCGAAAACTACCGCGCCCGCGACTTCGCCGATCGCCCGCTGGATCGTCGGCCTTGCCGGGGCGGCGGCGTTACTTTTTCTCCTCACACAGGTGGCGGATATCTGGCGCCACGCTTCGCCCGCCGCGGGCGCGGCCGCGCTGCCCGCTTACGCGAGTGAGATGGTGAGCTTCGTTAAGGTGCCGCCGTCGCTCGAGATGATGAGCGGGAACCTGGATGCGGTTGAAGGCTGGCTGAAGCAAAAGGAAGCAATTCCGCCCAGTGTGCCGCCGAATCTCGCAGCCCTCGGTCCGGTCGGTTGCCGGCTCCTTTCGTTCCGCGAACACGACGTCACGCTGATTTGTTTTAAGCGGAACGGCGGAAAGCTGGCCCATCTTTTCGTGGTCGATCGAGCGGCGTTGCCAAACTTGAAGCCGGGCGGGACAGCCGTCTTCCAACAGGAAGGAGATTGGATGACTGCGACCTGGATGGAAAAGGACCGCATTTATATGATCGCCCTGCAGGGCGACAAGGCGGCCGTGCAGTCGTTTCTTCCCAGCGCCTAACGAGTCAAATTGGGGCGACGCCAGCCCACTGCGGTTATTCTTCCTCCGCGACGGTAAATGTCACGTTGTCGATCTTCGCCAATGCGAGCGCATCGAGGACGTCAATCGTGCGACTGTATTTTGCCTGCGTGGCGCTGATGATCGTGACCACGGCCGGCGTCTTGGCGGCGTCGGCATTCTGTTTCAGGCGCATAAGCGTGCCTTTCAGTTGCGGCAAATCTTTGCTCGTGGCGGAATCGAACGGCTCGTCATTGAGCGCGATCTCACCCGTGTCGGAAATGGTGATGATTTGTTCGTCAACAAAATCGGTCGGGGTAGAAGTCTCCGCCGTGCCGGGAAGCTGGGTGTTGAGCTCGTTCTCGACCTTGACCGCCCCCGCCATGACCATGAAGAAAAGCATGATCACGAAAACGACGTCGATCATGGGAGCGATTTGGAAGCCGAGGTTGCCTTCGCTTGGATTAAGTTCGAGGCGCATCGTTTATTCCTTGTTCACGGTCGAGAAGGAGATGTCGGTGATGCCGGCTTCGCCGCAGGCATTCATGGCTTGTGAGACGTAGATCGCAGGCACGTCGCGATCGCCGCGGATCACTGCGCGAAATGTAGGATTCGCGCCAGCGGTGACTTTCTTTTCGCCGGTGACTCTTGCGACTTTCAGCGGCGCGACCATCTCGTTCGCGTCCTTATAAACCTTGTCGTCGAAAACGAATTCCGCCTTCTTTGCCGGCAATTTCCAGCGCACGTTCAGGATCGCTTCCGCTCGCGTGTTGTCCTTCTTCTGCGCGTCTTTCGCGATCGGCAACTGGATCGTTTTATCGACTCGCAGGACCTGCGCGGAAGTGATCGTCATGAAGAAAACGAGAATCGTCAGGAGGACGTCAATCATCGGCGCGACCTGAAATTCAGGTTCGCCCGATTCTGTGCCGCCGCCACCGCCCGCCATCCTCGTCGCGCCTCGTTAGGCCAACTGATTCGTTGGGTTCCGCTCCGGTGGGGCGTCGGGCGCGAGCCAGTTGGGAATGGCGGCGAACAATTCGTCGTCGCCGAGATGAACGCCCGCGAGTGATTCGTAGGGCATCTTGCGGAAGAGACTGTTCACCACGTCCTGGATGTGATGAATCGAATCGGTCGCGCGGTTGCGCAGGAAATAAAAGGCCCCGAAAGCCGGGATCGCGATCACGAGGCCGCTCGCGGTCGCGACCAGCACTTCGCCGATCGCGGCGGAGAGGCCGGAGGGATCGCCGATGCCGCTCGAGCCGAGTTTGGCAAAGGCCTTGATCATGCCCGTGACCGTGCCTAACAAACCGATCATCGGGGTGCAAACACCGATGACGGAGAGATAGCTGATGTAAGTCTGCATCTGGGAATTTTCCTTCGCCAGCTCGCCCATCATTCCTTCCTCCGCGACCTGCTTGCCCTCGCCGAGGAGGCCGATGCCGACCCGCAGGACGTTCGTTAGGGGGGATGGATTGGTTTTGCAGTAATTGTGCGCTCCGACGTAATCGCCCTGTCGGAAAAGCGTCTTAAGCGATTCTTCCTGCTCGGCCGGCGCGGTCCGCTTCCGGCTCGTGCGAATGATCCCGTCGCCGATGAGATAGAGGGTGGCGATCGAGCAGAGAGCGATTGGAAACATGACCCAGCCTCCTTCCTGGATCTGCCGCCAGAGGGTTTTCGATTGCTCGCCAGGAGGGGGCGCGGGCGCGACGGCCTGGGCGAGGCTGAGCGAGGCGAGCGACAAGAAAACGCTCGCGGCTGCGAACGTCAGGGCGCGGGAGATCCGCTTGCTTTTCGTTAGGCGAGGAATGGTTTGGATTATCTTTTTCATTTTGGCAACTTCTTCAACTCCGCCCGCGCAATCTCTGCCTGCGCCGATTTTGGAAAGCCGGCGGCCAGATCATTAAATGATTTGCGCGCGCTTTCCAAGTCTTCCAAACCGCGGAAAGCCCGCGCGCTCCCGAGGAGAGCGGGGGGCATCCAGCGCTTTTCATCCTGATAAAAGACGGGAACGTGCAGATAGGCGAGGACGGCGCTGTCCCATCGGCGCTGCGCGAAACAGGCGTCGCCTTTAAGCACCCACGCTTCGGCGAGGACGTCGCCGCGGCTGCTCTCCTTGATCACGACGTCGCAAAGCTGAAGCGCTTTTGGATAATCCTCCTGGCGGATGAGGCCGGGTACGAGCTGCAACTGCGCGGCGCGTGCCGTCTCCGGGTCGGTGACGTGCTGGCGAATCTCTTCACCGAGCGCGGCCGCTTCCTTGTCGAGCTGCATCCCGCCGAGGGCCGAGACTTTGAGGAGTGCGGCCTGCGCCCAATAATTTCCGGTCACGTCACGAAAGGGTTGATAGTACTTCACGACGGGCTCGATGTCCGCGAGGGCCTTCTCCGGTTCTCCTTGGGAAAGAAAGCCGGCGGCGCTTTTGAGCTGTGGCGGTTCGGGAAAGTCGATCTTGGAAATGGTCGAGAGCTGATAGCCGACTTCGCCGCTGCTCGAGCCGATCTGAATCTTGCCCATGACGACATCGCCGTCGCGCCGGACCCCCTTTGTCTCAATCGTCTGGCCGATCTTGAGGAGAATGTTTTGCCCGGAAACCGGCCTAACGAAAAGAAGAAAACCGAAGAGGAGCGGAGTGGTGAAGCGGGATGCCTCCACCAAAAAGCGAAGGTGTTTCATTATCCTTGTCCGAGTGCCTGAAGGCGTTTCCGGGCTTCGGTCGCTTCGCCGAGATTGGCCAGCTTTTCGTTGCGCAGCAGCTCGCGGTATGTATTGGCCGCTTCCTGCGTCTTGCCGAGCTTCTCGAAACTTTCGCCGCTCGCGATGTAGGCTTTTGCGACCCAGGACAGGAACTTTTGATAGCCGACGTAGACGCGCTGAAAGTAGGCGTTCGCTTCCGCCCACTGGCCGCGCCG
>DASXDC010000050.1:0-42689 GCA_036490855.1 Chthoniobacterales bacterium | reverse complement strand
GAACTCGTACTGCCAAGTCATTGAGCGCGTCGCGCTACTTTCGCCGCTTATCTGGTTCCTTGGCGACGCCTTTGAAGGGTTTGCCGCCTTTCTTGTTGTCCATGAATTCGCCCTTCTTTTTGCTCCCGGGCGATTCGTTGCGCTTCGCGTAATCGCCGGTCTTCGGGTTCTCTACCTGGGTGCGGCCGGTGACCGCGCCTTTGCGTGAGCCTTTGCCTGTGTCTTTTGCCATAGCATCCGATATCTGACACTGAACAACGCGCAACAAATACCCGTGCGGAACAACATTGCCCGGTTCCGAGCGAATCGCTGCGCGATCTAGGATTTTTCCTGAACTAACGAAACGGCTCGCCCCTAATTGCGCAAATCACGGGTGATGGCTTTCCTAGGGCTAATGAAACGCCACATCGCTTTGGATCAAAAACTGTCCGTGCTGCAGGAGGCCGATACTTTTCGCAAGTGGTATTCGCTCGATGATCGCCGCGCCTGCGTCCTCTGCGATCGCGTCATCAGCGGCCGCATGATCGACATCTGGCAGGAACGCGATGGGACGTATCGCCTCCATTGCCCGACGCCCGACTGCCCGGCACAACCGCGCGACTGGTTTTATCGCGGATCGATCCACATCCCGCCGCCGAAAGTTTTTCAGAGTATCGCTGCCTAACGACCGCGCAATTTCCTTCCCCGCGAGCAGGAGCGCTTCGTTTTCGAAAATCCGCTTGCGCTGACCGGGCTCTCAGGCGCGGCTTTCCTGAAACGTCGCGGGCCGATCTTCAGCTCGGGCGTCTTCTGGGAAAAAATCGCAGTTGGGATTTGCCCGCTCCGCGCTAAGATAGGCGCCCCCTTAAGAACGCGATGGACGCGGATTTTCCCAAAGAGCGCACTGGTTTCATTTTTTCCGACCCGGCCGGCCGGCGCTGGCCGCGGCTGCGCCTGACGCTTCTCTTTACCGGGGTGGCGGCTTTCATCGCCGCGATCTTTTTTGTCCAGACGCTCTTCGTTACTCCGCAGTTGCGGCTCCCCTTTACCTTGCGGCAATTGCGCGGGCAACTGAAGTCGCTCCAGAATAAAAATCCAGCCGGACAACTCCCGCCTAACGTTCCCCTCTGGCAGAAATTCCTCAGCGCACGCGCGGCAGCGAAGAAGCCCGTCGCCGCCACAGCCGCAATCGCCCATAAATCGACTGGCGGCGAAGTGCGGATGGGCTTTTACATCAACGGCGATCCCTACAGCTACAAATCGCTCGAGCAACATGCCGCCCAACTCACCCACGTCTGTCCGGAATGGTTCGCGCTCGTCGATGGCCTGGGAAATTTCCAGGTCGATGCCGATGTCCGAATTCCGAAACTCGCGGCGCGCAAAGGGCTCGCCCTCCTTCCGCTCCTGACGAATCTGATCGGCGACAACTGGCTCCCGGAAGCAGTCGAGAATCTCGCGCACGGACCGCCCGATCGACAGGATCGTTTTTTGCAAAACCTCCTCGCTCATCTGGAGGAGGCGAAAGCGGCCGGCGTGGTGATCGATTGGGAGCAGGTCGATCCCGCTTATCGCGACGAGATCACGAAGCTGCTCGAGAAAATGGCGGATGGTTTGCATGCCGCCGGTCTCCAGCTCTGGCTCTGCGTGCAACCGGGACAGGACCTCGATTACATCGATTTCGATACCCTTTCCGATCACGTCGACCGCTTCGTCGCACTCCTTTTCGACGAGACGTCGGATACGGACCCGCCCGGTCCGCTTGCTTCGCGGCATTGGTTTGAATCCTGGCTCCACGCGCTCCTCCACGATGCGGATCCGCAACAATGGGTGATCGCGCTTGGCAGCTACGGCTACGACTGGACAAACGGTGCCCACCGCGCGGAGACGATCAGTTTTCCCGAAGCGATGAGCCGCGCGAACAACGCCGGTGTCGGACCCGGCGTGGTCGGTCCGCCGGATCACGAATCGGATTTTTATTTCGAAGACGCGGACAAGGAACACTCCGTCTCGTTTCTGGATGTCGTCAGTTTCCTGAACGAGCTCCACGCCTTGCATGATGAAAAAGCGGGCGGCTTCGCCCTTTATCGCCTCGGCACCGAGGATCCGGCGATCTGGGACGCGCTCAATCTTCCGCGGCCGATTCAGCCTAACGACGCCACTCGGAGTATCCTCCAGCCGTTGAAAGGGACCGACACGATCACTGATGTCGGCGACGGCGAGATCGTCGATGTCGACGAGACGCGAGCGGACGGCGCACGCACGATCAGCCTGAGCCAGGATGGTTATCTGCACGCCAGCTACCAGAGTTTTCCGGAGTTTCCCACCCTCTATCATCAGGGCGCGGGTGGGGAGCATCAGGTCGCGCTCACCTTCGACGACGGTCCCGATCCGAAATGGACGCCGCGGATTCTCGATCTGCTCAAGGCCAACGGCGTGACCGCGACGTTTTTCCTCGTCGGGGTGAACGCGGAGAAGTATCCCGATCTCGTTAGGCGGATTGTGGCCGAGGGACACGAGATCGGCAATCACACCTATTACCATCCCGATCTCGCGGTTTGCTGGCCGGAGCATATCAAGCTGGAATTGAACGCGACCCAGTTGCTTCTCGAGACGATCACCGGCCGCTCGACCACCCTCTTTCGCCCGCCCTATGCGGCCGATACGAGCCCGTCGTCGCTCGCCGACCTCGCCCCGCTCCGGATCGCGAACGAGATGAATTATCTCGTCGTGCTCGAAAATATCGACCCGCAGGATTGGGCCCGCCCGGGGGCCGAAGTCATCCTGCAACGGATCAAACAACAGCGGCGGGATGGCAGCATTATTCTGCTCCACGACGCGGGCGGCGATCGTTCCCAGACGGTGACGGCGCTGCCCAGGATCATTGAGTGGCTGCGGACGCGTGGCGACACGATCGTTCCTCTGAGTACGCTGATTGGCAGTTCGCGCGACGCGGTCATGCCGCCGGTCGGAAATACGCAGCGGCTGCCGCGTCTCGTGAGCAGCGCCGGCTTTCGCGTCTTTCACGCGATCGCGGAATTTCTCTGGGCATTCATGATCGTCGCGACGGCCCTGATCGTCCTGCGCACGCTGCTCGTGATTCTTTTGGCAGCGCGTTTTCGGCGGATCGCTCCGGCGAGCGTGGAATTTTCGCCGCCGGTCAGCGTCCTGATTGCCGCCTTCAATGAGGAGAAAGTGATCGCGGCCACCCTCCGCGCAGTCCTGGCGAACGATCATCGCGGCGAAATCGAGATCCTTGTGGTGGATGACGGTTCGCAGGATGAGACCGCGGCCGAGGTGGAAAAAATCGCGGAGAAAGACCGGCGCATCCGACTCGTTAGGCAAAGCAACCGTGGAAAAGCCGAAGCGCTCCGGCGCGGGCTCGCGCTCCTCCAGCACGAGATCGTCATCTTCCTCGATGCCGACACCCATTTGCAGAGCGACACTTTGCGTTTGCTCGTCCAGCCATTGCTCGACGATCGGGTCGCGGCGGTTTCCGGTCACGCCAAAGTCGGCAACCTGCGCAGCTTCATCGCGCGTTGCCAATCGCTCGAGTACACCTGCGGATTCAATCTCGACCGGCGCGCCTACGATCGCTGGAACTGCATCACGGTCGTGCCGGGCGCGATCAGCGCCTTGCGACGTTCCGCGATCGCGGATTCAGGGGGATTGAGCCTCGACACTCTGGCCGAGGATACCGATCTCACCCTCTCGCTTTATCACGGGGAGAATCGGATTGTCTATACGCCCGACGCCATTGCCTGGACGGAAGCGCCCGAGACTTTGCGCACGCTCGCACGGCAACGTTTTCGCTGGGCGTATGGGACGCTGCAATGCCTCTGGAAACATCGCGAGAAGGTCTTCAACTGGCGTTATGGCGCGCTCGGCTGGTTCAGCCTCCCGAGCGTCTGGTTCTTCCAGATCCTGCTCGTCGCGATCACGCCGCTGGTCGATTTCCTTCTTCTCGCCTCACTCCCCTTCGGCGCCTGGGGCGCGGTCTTGCCATTCGTGATCGTTTTTCTCGCGATGGATGTGATTCTCGCCACCCTCGCCTGCATCCTGGAACGCGATCCGATCCGGCACGCCTGGCGTATCCTGCCGATGCGGCTGATTTACCGGCCGCTCCTCAGCTATGTGATCTGGAAAGCGATCTTCCGCGCGCTCAAGGGCGCCTGGGTCGGCTGGGGAAAATTGGAGCGGACCGCGTCTGTGCCGGTGCGGGTTTGATGGGAAATTCCCGCTGCACCGGCCGGGTGGCTGGGGCCCTGGCCGTCATT
Organism: Chthoniobacterales bacterium; assembly: GCA_036490855.1. Classification (GTDB taxonomy): domain Bacteria; phylum Verrucomicrobiota; class Verrucomicrobiia; order Chthoniobacterales; family UBA10450; genus Palsa-1392. Next base: position 38,436 of record DASXDC010000050.1, on the reverse strand, counting down.
TGCTTTTCGTTAGGCTGCGGCAAGCCGGCCGCGGTCGCGCCCTCGATCGATCGCAACGGCCCGGTCGAAGTGGTCCTTCCGGAGAGGGGCGCCTACACCGGCGCATTCATCGATTTCGGCGAGGCGGAGGATGAGGTTGCGCTCGAGACGATCGAGGGATTCGAGCAAATGGTGGGAAAACATCAGGCGATCATTGCCTCCTCCAGCTATTGGGGAGAGCAAAATTTCCCGAACGCCAACCTGCAAATGATCTGGCGGCACGGATCGCTTCCGCTTGTTTTTTGGTCGCCCTGGGATCGGCCTTACGAACAAAAAAAAGGTCCCGACCGTTTCTCGCTCAACGCGATTCTCGCCGGCACCTGGAATCGCTACATCGATGACTGGGCGGACGCGGCGCGCGGCTTTGGTCATCCGCTGATCGTTTCGTTTGGCGACGAGATGAACGGCGACTGGTTTCCGTGGTCGGGCATCTACTACGGCGGCAACAAAAAAATCCCGGGCCCCGTGAAAAGGTGGGAAGGGCCGGAACTTTTCAAGCGCGCTTTTCGTTATGTCGTCGAGCGGGTGCGGGCGCGCGGCGCGCATAATATCCAGTGGATGTTCCAGACGAATAACTATTCTTCGCCCGTCGATGTCTGGAATTCGGCGGCCGCTTATTATCCCGGAAGCGCCTATGTCGACTGGCTCGGGCTCAGTGTTTATGGCCAGCAGTTTTCGGAAGAGCCGTGGGTGGATTTTCCGCCGCTGATCGAATGGCCCTACGAGGAAATGGCGCGGGTCGATCGTACGAAACCGATCATGATCGCAGAATGGGGCGTAGGGGAATTTCCAAACTCGGGCGACAAGGCGGAATGGATCCGGGACGCCTTTGCTCTCATGGAAAGGAAATTGCCGCGAATGAAAGCGGCCGTCTACTGGCACGAACGCTGGCAAAACGAAGACCAGACCTACAGCAATCTGCACCTTAATTCGTCGCCCGAGGCCCTCGCCGCCTACCGAAAAGGCGTGGCGGATCCCTTCTGGCATGGCGACCTCGCCCTGCGTTCCGCGCCGGCGGCGCAGAAAAAAATTCCGGCGCGCTAGACAAAACCCGCATTTGGCGGCGTCTCCATTTTAAAAGACCGTGAAGAGGTCATGGAGAAGACGCACGATGATGAAGATTGGAAGACCTGTTTTGCCCAGCTCGGGCCGGCCCTTCTTCTTTTCGCGCGCCGCTGGACGAATTGCCGGGCCGACGCGGAAGACATCGTGCAGGAAGCGTTCGTCCGTTTCTGGCGCCGGGAGCATTCGATCAGTAACCGCGCCCTCCTCTACGCGGCGGTCCGCTCCGCCGCGCTCGATCGTTTGCGGAGTGAACAACGCCGCCACCGGCGCGAAGCCGCGGCCGCGCAAGACGGCGCCGAGCAGGTCGAGCCGCAATTCACCGGATTGGATGGAGGCCAGCAGATGCTGGCCGCGGCGGTGGAGCGCCTGCCTAACGAACAACGGGAGGTCGTGCTCTTGAAAATCTGGAACGAACTGACTTTCGCCGAGATCGCCGCGGTTCTCGAGATTTCGCAAAACACCGCTGCTTCCCGCTACCGCTACGCGCTTGGCGCACTCAGGAGAATTTTGCAGCCGCATCATGAATGATTTTTCCGAAGTCGAAGCTGAACTAAAGGGGTTGCGGCCCGCGCCGGTTTCGCCTGAGCTGTGGGCGCGAATCGAGCGCGGGTTTGCCCTCCGGGATGTGGCGACGGCGGGCCTGCTCTCCCCTCGCCGGCGTCGCATCGCCGCCTGGTGGACACTTGGCCTCAGCCTTGCCGCCGCCTGTGTCGCGATCATGGCCGGCCTCGCTTTCTTCTCACCATCGCCCGACTCGGCAACGAGCGTCGCTCAAAACAAAGCGACCTCCTCGGGTGCAACGAGCGGCCGTGGCTTGCAACCTTCCGCGCTCACCCGGGTTGTTTATCGCCGGCGCGACGAAGGTCTGGTTTTCTCGCCTAACCAATCGGAGCAGTTGCTCCGGCGGGTCCGTTACGAGACCCGCGAGACGATGCAGTGGCGCAATCCGCAAACTGGCGCCTCCCTGCGCGTCTCCTATCCGGCGGAGCAGGTCGTCCTCACGCCGGTTTCCTTTCAATGAGTCTTAACCAAAAACACGCCATGAAAAAATCGATCATCCTGAGCGCGGCGCTCGCCGCCCTCCTGCCGCTCGCGCTCTTCGCGCAATCATCCCCCTCCGCTCCCTCGCAGCCTTCGCCGCAGGCCATTCCGCCCGCGCCCGCGCCACCCGTGGCGGCTCCGGGCCGCCACCTCCACGAACATGAGATGGGGCGGAAAGAAGCGGTCACTTTTCTCGGGGTCGAATCCTCGAGTGTGCCGCGGGTTCTGTCGGAGCAGATGAATCTGCCGCGCGGCTTTGGCGTCGTCGTTGATTACGTCGTGCCGGAGAGCGCGGCCGCCGCCGCCGGTCTGCAACGGAGCGACATCATCCGGATGTTGAACGATCAGATCATCGTCAATCCTTCTCAGCTCGGCGCCCTGGTGCGCAATTTCTCCGAGGGCACGACCGTCACCCTGACCGTTCTGCGCAAAGGCCAGGAAATGAAATTGCCGGTCAAACTGACGAAGCACGACATCTCCGTCGGCCATTCGTTAGGCGAGAGCGGCGATTGGAACTGGAATTTCGATAAGGGTGATTTCGGAAAGATGAACCTCGATTTCAAGGCGCCCGATATGAGCGTGATGCGCAACGCGGTCCAGGCTGCGGTCGAGCAGGCGCAGAATCAGGCGGCGCGCGCCGGTGACGAAGCGCGGCGGGCCGCCGACCGTCTGCGGATCATTACGAGAGAGCGAGGGACGACCAAAAGCACAAGGGTGGATCTGGGGAATGCGACCATCACTTTCTCCGACGATCAGGGTGAGCTGAAACTCAAGGCGGTGGACGGCAAAAAAGTCCTCTTCGCCCGAGACGCGCAGGGCAAGTTGCTTTTCCAGGGCCCGGTCGACACGGAGGGGGAGCGCGCGAAGATTCCGGCCGAGGTGCGGAAGCGTTTCGAGAAACTGGAGAACCAGGAGCTTCCTGAAGTGCCGGAAGCGCCCGAGCCGCCGGATGCCCCGGAACCGCCCACCGGTAACGAATCAGTCCACCTCCAAAGCCCCGGGACGGAGCGGGCGGCACTTTCGCCTAACAATCGCACCGGCTGGCGTCGGAGCACGGTGCTGCTGTAGGGGATCGTTAGGCGAGCGAGTCGGTTGCGGGCGCCCGCGCCGACTCTACTATCTGGTGCGCCCGGGTCTGGCCGCGCGCGACGATGCCCGAGAGAAAACCGTACGCGCCGCCGCCGACCGCCGAGAGTTCCCGCCCGCCACGCGATCCCTACGCTGCCTTTCGCTTTCCCGGCTTCGCCTTATATGCGCTCGGCAATTCCATCGCGATCGCCGGAAGACAGATGCTCACGATCGCGATCGAGTGGGAAGTCTACGCGCGGACCCACTCGGCGACCGCGCTTGGTCTGGTCGGTCTGGTCGCGGCCGTGCCGATCGTGACCCTTTCCCTGCCGGCAGGGCATCTGGCGGATCGCCTGCGCCGCAAATCGATCATCCTCGTTTCGCAGGCGGGAAGCGCCTTCTGTTCCATTTGTCTTGCGCTCGTTTCCTGGCAGCATCTCGCGATTCCGCGCTATGCCGCGCTTCTGCGGGCCAACGATTTTCTGCGCAGGATCGCGACTGTTTTCGAAAGACATCCGCACTTTCACTTCGACGATCTCTCTCTGCCCCTGATGTATCTGCTCATGCTGACCTCCGCTTCGATTCGGACTTTCGGCTGGGCGGCGCGCGCTTCCTTTTTCCCGACCCTGGTGCCGCGGGAAAAGTTTGCCAATGCCGTCACCTGGAACAGCAGCCTTTTCCAGATCAGTTGCGTCCTCGGTCCGGCGGTCGGCGGCTTTCTCATCGTGCGGATGGGATTCCCGTTCATCTATGAGCTCGACGCCGTCTGCGCTCTGATCTTTTTCCTCCTCGTCCTGCCGATAAAAAAAATCCGCGAAGCACGCCGCGTCGTGGAGAGCGCCTGGACGAGCCTGGCAGCCGGGATCCGTTTCGTCCTAAGCCAGAAGATCATCCTCGCCACGATCACGCTCGATCTTTTCGCGGTCCTGCTTGGGGGCGCGACCGCCCTCCTGCCGATTTTCGCCGATCAAATCTTACATTGCGGACCGATCGGGCTGGGATGGTTGCGCGCGGCGCCCGCGATCGGCGCCTTTGTCATGGCAGTCACGATCGCCTATTTGCCGCCGATGCGACAGGCCGGGCGAACATTGCTCTGGTGCGTGAGCGGCTTTGGCCTCGCCACCATCATCTTCGGCGCCTCCCGCTGGTTCTGGCTTTCGTTGCTCATGCTTTTCCTGACCGGCGTTTTCGACAGTGTCAGCGTCGTCGTTAGGCAAACGCTCGTGCAACTGCTCACGCCGGACGAGCTTCGCGGCCGGGTCTCGGCAACGAATAACATTTTCATCGGCACCTCGAACGAGTTCGGCGCGGTCGAATCGGGCCTGACCGCGGCGCTCTTCGGCCCCGTCGTCTCGGTCGTCGCCGGCGGCATCGGCACGATTCTGGTCGTCCTCGCCGTCGCCTTTCGCTGGCCGGAAACGCGGAAAATCGGCGCGCTCGACAGATCGGTCGCCTAACGAAGCGCTAGAACTCGCCGTGCAGGATGACTGCGGCATAGGGCGCGCCGCTCTCGTAGTGGTAGCGCACTTCGGTCCGGTGGAAATCGAACTGCCGCCACGGCACGTAACCACCTTCGAGGGAGAGAGAAATCGAGGAGTTCATCTTCCATTCCGCGCCCGCACCGAGACGCACTTCTTCGTAGCTGAGCCAGGCGCTGTTCAGGCTGGTGTCGCCGTGACTGTCGCCGAAGTGATCGTCGACCCGAAAGGTGTTCGCCTTGATGTCCGCGCCGGCGAAAAGAGTCAGGCTGTGGTTGAGCTGATACTCGAGCCGCGGGGTGGGCAGGACGGCATTGAGCACCCAGTCGGAAGCAAACTTCCAGCGGATTCCGCCACCGGGGATGACAGGAAGGCGGCTTTGGAGATTAACGCCAACACCGAGCACGAATTGCAGCTCGGGCGTGTAAATGTAAGTGCCGCCGATGACGAACGGGACGTTGAAGGAATCGCCCTCGAGATGATCGAAAGTCGTTTCGTAAAAGCCGGGTTGCGCTTCCAGCCTAACGAGAATCGAATCGGAGAACTTCGTATCAAGCCCGACGATGGAATTGACCGCCTGCAGGGTGTTGGGCAACTGCTGCCCGCCATGCGGGAAGCCGAATGAGTAACGCTCCCACTGCGCGCCGAGACGGAGGATGCCGAACTTGATCCGCGGGGTGTAAACGAAGAGGAGGTTGGAATAATATTCGTCGAAGTCATTCACCTGACGGTTGCCGCGCTCGACGTCGGAACCGCCGAGGTAGGCCTGCTCGATCGTGAATTCCGCGGAGAACCGATAGGGCTCGTTTTCCAGCACCGGTTCGTTAGGCGGAGAAGCGATTTCCTTGCCCTCGCCCGCCAAGAGGGAAGTAGTGAGGAGGCTGAGGGAGAGAGAGCTCAGAAACAGGAGACGCAAATTCATCGCCCAGCTTCGCGCTGAAAGATCGTCGCCGCCTTCAAAATATCCTTCCGCATGGCCGACTCGGAGGCGAGGCGTTCGATGCCATGAAGTTCGCCTAACGAGTTGGCGGAAATAAAATCGCCGCGCCAGACGAGAGTGGAAGCGCGGCCGGCGATCTGGACCGGCCAGAGCTGGTAAAGAGTCAGGGCTACATTATAGCCGCCACTCGCATAATAGAGTCCGTCGGCTACCTGCGCGCCGCCCCCGCTCGTCGAGCGATTGTAGGAAGCCCCGAGAGTCAGAACTCCGTCGTCTTCCACTTGGAGCAGCTCCCAGTAGAGATCCGGCTTGAGTGAACCGCGGCCGTCAAGCAAGCCGGTGCTGCCGAGAAAGCTGCCGAACTGCCGGTCGACCCTGGGCTGTTGCCTAACGAGCCCGGAAAATTCCTTTCCGGGCGAGACCGGGTTGGTGGAATGACTGTAAGGCGCCTCGGCGGCCGCGCCGCCGGAGACAAACGACCGCGCCCGCTTTGCCAGAAGGTTGATCCAGAAATTCCAGACCGGCTGGCCCTGGGCAAAACTTTTTGTCTCTTCCTGGCTGAGCTGCAGATCGGACGACATCTTCTGGGTCGCCGCGGCGAGGGACTTGACGGCGCCATTGTTAGGCGGATTGCTCAGCCGGGAAAAATTCGCCGCGGAGGGCGAGCCTGGAAGATCGGAGTGAAGATAAACCTGCAGCTCGCGATGAGCGGTGGGATCGAAATGCTTCATCGCCGCGATGACCTGCGCCGGCGACTTCGGAACAACGAAGCAGCTTTGGGCAGAAAGATAACGTGCCGTGCTCATCGGCGCGCCGGTCGCGGTCTTGATCTGGCCGTTTGCCAGCGCGGCGAGATCGACCTTTCCGAAAACGGAGAATTGGGCCATCTCGCTCACCGGATCGGCCGCGAGAAGAGTGAGCGGGAAGAGAAAAAGCAGGATGCGGAATAGTTTCATGATGACGTTTGAGAAACGCGGGCCGCGAGCTTCCCGGTCGGTTTCTTCTACTCCTGGGCGATCGAGCCCGCGGTCGACGCGCATCCGGGTTGCACCTTGCAAAGGAGCCGGATTTCCCTAGGGAAGTCCGAATGAATTGTTTCCCGCGTTTCCTTTCAAAGTGAGTGAGCCAATAATCATTCTCACCGAACTGAGCAAGGCCTACGGCAATCTTCAGGCGGTGTGCGAACTCTCGCTGCGCATCAATCGCGGAGAGATTTTCGGCTTCCTCGGGGCGAACGGCGCGGGCAAGACAACCACGATGCGCATGTTGTGCGGCCTGGTCCGTCCGACGAAGGGAAAGGCGACGATTGACGGCGCCGATGTCTGGTTCGAGCGGCGGGTCGCGCGCGCGCGATTCGGCTACATGGCGCAAAAGTTCAGTCTCTATCCCGACCTGACGGTTTGCGAGAATCTCCGCTTCTTCGCCGGCGCCTACCGGGTCTCGCCTAACGAACTCGAAGGGCGACTGGAACGCATCCTGGTGCAAATGGATTTGACCGAAAAACGAGACACCGCCGCCGGCAGCCTCTCCGGCGGAATGCGGCAATTGCTCGCGCTCGGTTGCGCGCTCGTCCACGAGCCGCCGCTGCTCTTTCTCGATGAGCCGACCTCGGGGCTTGATCCGGTCCATCGCCAGCAGATGTGGGACCTGCTCTACGAGCTGAGCCACACCGGAATCACGATTTTCGTCACGACCCACTACATGGATGAAGCGGAGCGCTGCACCGAAGTCGGATTTCTGCACGAAGGCCGGCTGCTCGCGAAATCGTCGCCGCGCAATTTGAAAGCGACCTTCAAGGCGAAGCTGCTCGAACTCGATGCCAAGCCGGCGATGGAAGCGCTCGTTAGGCTGCGCGAATGCGAAGGGGTCCTCGGCGTCTCATTACGGAGCGGCAGCCTGCGCGTCTATGCGCCGGAAGCGGAAAAGCTGCTCGCGCGCTGGGAGCAGGATTGGCCTTTCCCCGAGATCGAGTTGGTCGGGCATCGTTGGACCGAGCCTGACATGGAGGATGTCTTCACCGCTTACTCGCAGGGTTACAAGGCGATGCTTAATCGGGAGGCGTTGCCATGAGCGGCATGCGCTTGTCTCCGCAGGCGATCAGGAGCGTGGCGGTGAAGGAGTTCATCCATATTTATCGCGATTGGCGCATCCTCGTCTTGCTCCTGATTTTGCCGCCGGTCTTTACTCTTATCTTCGGGCACGCTTTTGAAACGACGGGTTCGAGCAATGTCCCCGCCCTGCTCGAGAACCGCGACCACTCACCGGCGAGCGACGAGTTCGTTAGTCAACTCCAGAAGCAAACAACCTTTCGCTGGAAGGTGAATGCAAAGATTAGCGGCCATCCTGATCTCCTGCAAAATGGCGTGCAGGCGGCGCTCGTTATTCCGCAGGGCTGGGGCGCGAGCCTGAAGAATGGAAATCCGATGGCGTTGCCGCTCTATCTCGACGGCAGCGATACCAACACCGCGAGCGAGCTGGAGGGCCGGATTCAGGAAAGTCTCGGCGCATTTCAGAAGAATCAGCTCGAGCAAACCGTCACCACCCTGCCTGACGAAGTGATCGGCCTGGCAAAGAAGTTGCCGGTCGAGGTGCGGAAGGAATTTGTCTCCGCCATGAGCCAATGGGGATTAAAGACGCATGTGCTTTATAATCCCGAACAGCGTTTCATCGAGTATGTCGTGCCGGGCATTATCGGGATCATCCTGCAGCTACTGACGGTTACTCTGACCGCCTGCACGATTGCGCGCGAAAGGGAATCTGGAACGCTTTTCCAGCTCATGGTGACGGCGCTCCGGCGAGGGGAGATTGTGATTGGGAAAATCCTCCCCTACCTCTGCATCTCGATCCTCCTGATCCTGGTCGTGATTGTAGTCGCGGGCTGGCATTTTCACGTCGCCTTTCATCAGATTCCGATGCTCGCGCTGATCTGTCTGCTCTTCCTCCTCTGCTCGTTAGGCTTGGGTTTGCTCATTTCCGCCTTCTCACGCACCCAGACGCAGGCGATCCAGCTCTCGGTCTTCTTTCTCCTCCCGATCTTCGTTCTTTCCGGCGCATTCGCTCCGCTCGAGCAATTGCCGCAAGCGATCCGCTATCTCTCGGAATGTTTTCCGCTCACGCACTTCTGCCGCGCTTTTCGGCTGGTGAACCTGTATCGAGCCGGCCCCAGCTTCTACAGCGATGATCTGATTTTTATGCTCGTCGGCGCGCTCGTCACGTTTCTCGGCGCGGCGTTGCTCCTGAAGCGCATCCAGGAATAGACCTGCCTAACGACGCGACTCCAGATCGCGACGGAAGGCTTTGATCGTGTCCATCGTTTCCTGGGTCATCATTTTGCCTGCGACGTAACGGTCGATTCCGCCGAGATAACTGCGGAAAGGCGCTGAGACGTAACCGACCTGCCAGACGAGCGTGCCTCCCTCGACCGGCCAAAGCTGGAAGAGGTTGAGCGACATGAAATAGGTGTCGGAAGGATAATAAAGACAGTCGATCAGTTGCCATGACTCCCCTCCTTTTTGGGCGGCGAAAAGGCCGAGCTGCAGGGTGTTATGATCGCGCACTTTCGAGGCTTCCCAGTAGCCGACAGTTTCACTTGCCGGCTTCCCTTTGGCCGAGAAAGGGGAGGCTGTCGCGACCGGACGAAAATGTTGCTCGACCTTTGGAGTGAGACTGAGAAGACCGCGGAATTCTGAGCGAGGTGAAATCGAACGATCCTTGCCATAGGGCGCGACGGTGGCCAGTCCACCGTGCGATGCGGTCTCAGCTCGATGACGCAGGATCTCTCGCCAGGCTTCACTTGGATCATTTCCGTGCTGACGAATGATCTCGATCTCGTTGCTCGTTAGGTGAAGATCTTCCGATTTGCCGCCCTGCGCGACTTTGGCCGTTTCGTCGAGGATCCACTGGTCTCCGTTAAGGGAGTGATTCAGCTTCAGGGTTTTGAAAGCATCGGCGGAGGGCGGGGGCTGGAATTCGCGGTAGAGGCGAACCTCGACGTCCTGGTGGGCGACCGGGTTCCAATGGAGGAGCGCGTTCCCCACCTTCTCCATCGGAAGATGGATGAAATAGCAGGCCTCGAGATAAATTCCACGCGGGAAATCGCCAACCGGCCCCCGCTCGACCATGATCTGCCCGCTTTTCAAGCGAGCGAGATCTGCTCGCGAAAAAAGCGAGAAGGCATGCAACTCATCGATCGGTGCGGCCGGCGCCACAGGGGCGGCGGTGAGAAATGCCCCGAGAGTGCAGGCGATTTTGCCTAACGAAAACAAAGCCGCACCTGGCCGCGCGCGAAAATTCAAATCAGAAACTCGCAGACATTTGGAGGCGGACGTAAGGCGACGGATCGGTCCGATAGGTTTCGCCGGCACGGCCAAAATCAAACTGACGTTCAATCGAGACGCCGGCGCCGAGATCGAGCGAGAGATCCTTGCAGACGGCGTAAGTCAGGCCGACACCGGCCCGGTATTCGCTGAAATCAATCTGCGTGCCGTTGAGTTTTTTCGGCAGGATATTCTCGTTGCGATCGGTGCGAAAGGAGCCGCCGACGAGCTCACCGCCGACCCAGAGATCCAACTTCTTGTTAGGCGAGTAGATCAGCTTCGGCTCCGGCAGGACAGCCATCAGACGCACGTCGTCGCTCACAATCCAGATCACGCCGGCGAGTGGGAGGACCGGAAAACCGCTGCGGAGGAACGAAGCATAGGCGCCGCCGAAGATGTAGAGCTTGTCTTCCTTGACGACAAAAATCCTGCCTAACGTGATCGGGATGTCGAAGGAAGAGATGCCGACATCGTTCTGAAAATAAAAGCCGGGGCGGACCTGGAAAAAGGCACCGACATCCTTGCCGTGCATGTAATCGACGCCGAAGACGCCGGCGAGCGCCTGGAGGTGATTCGGGACGGGAGCACCGGTGCTCCCGAAATCGTAGCGGTCATAAGAGATCCCGAGGTGCGCGTAGAAGTTACCGTGAAGCTGAATGCGATGACCGTATTCGAATTCATTCTGAATCTCCGATTGCTTGCCGAAGCTGCCGCCGTGGTTCAGATCGCTCTCGAAGACATAGCCGCTCTCGATTTTGAACAGATCGAGCGGGACGGCCTCTCCGGTCGATTGGGTGGTGGCGACGGTCGCTTTCTCGTCTGTCTCCGTGCCGGCCCATAACGGGCGAGCGCTGAGCAAAAGGCAGCAGGTGGCAACGAGGCAGAGGATTTTTTTCATAAGGTTGGGCTTGTCTTTAGCTCATTCGTGCAGACGACACAAAGTGGACTCGCAGCTTTCTGGAAAAAAGAGCCTTCGCCGAGTGACGGCGGTGAGCGGAAGTTTTGGCTGGGATGAAGATTCGTTAGGCTACCGACAGCGCGAGAGGCGTCGGCGTTTCAAGTCAGGGAGTCGCGCGCTGGCCCGGAGTCCGGAAGACGCGGCTGCCATCCGGAGCAGTCTTGGGCGCGGAACCAGTCGCGCCATCGTTGTGGCGTTCGGCGGCTTCTTTCATCTCTCGGGAAAGCTTTTCCACTCGCTGACGCATGATTTTGCCGGCCTTGAATTTGACCGTCGCGCGCGGAGGGATGACGAAACTGCTTCCGGGTTGGTTGGGATTGCGGCCTACCCGCGGCTTGGTCAGTCGCGGCTGAAAGACGCCGAAGTTGCGCAACTCGACGGCGACATTGCGCGCCAGGCTGTCGGTGATCTGGTTCAGCGTCCGCTGGACCACATCAAAAACCTGATGCTGCACCATCCCCGTCTCATTGCTGATGGACACGACAATGTCGCGTTTTGTGAGCTTGCTCATGGTGTAACAGATTCGTCTGCCGACCGCTGAGTGAGCGGATGAATTCCGGAAAAACTAATCCTTCGAGCGTGAAAACTACCACCCTCGGCAAGATCGCGGTGGCGGTCGGTATGACCGGCAACCGGCCTTAGCGCGCGAGCGCCTTCCGGCCGAATACACCTGTCAGCGTATGGGCGAGAAAGCTACGGCCGAGGAGTTCACGGCGGCGTGCCTTTAACTGTCCCTGGAGCACTCCGAGCTTGGTAAAAACGAAATTCCAATCCGCCTCCAGCCGGCGCGTTTCTTCGCCGCCGAGATCGCGCACTCGCCGGAGAGAAGTGGCGCGTTGGAGGACGGTCATCGCTTTGCCCGAAAGCTCCGAAACGAGATTTAGCTCGGTGAAAACATATTCGCTTTCCTGGAGCAACGTCGCACGGACTTCGGTAAACTGACGTTCCTGATCGGTCGAGACGATCGGCTTCGCCTTATCGAGCGCATAGGTGACGAAATCGTGCAGCTTCTTCCAGCTTTCCACCTGGAGGGTGAGAAGGCGGAGTTGAGTCTCAAGAGTCGTATCTCTCATCGTTATCCATTCAGGCTGACCTCTGGAGGGTTTCATCGAGCTTCTGCAGGTTATCGATCAGGAGATGATTCCAAGGCCGGTTGACGGTCTGGATCTGGCTGATGATTCCTTCCTCAAAAAAGAAGCGCCCCTGCCGCCAACGGAAGATTTCCGCCACGGCCGCCTCGCCCTCCAGCATGTCGTAAGCGGCGTGGCGCACCATTCCGTGGTGCAGATAAATCTCGCTGTTCCCGCGGGCGGATTTGAATGTAAAGCGGCCGCTTCGCTGGCCCATGCAGCTCATTTGCAAGACTTCGGCGGCGGAAAACTGGTTCAGGTTGCCGATGAGCGAATGGCAAGGATCAATTCCCTCGGCCGGCGTTGTCTCCTCCCGTCCAAAACCAGCGACGACCCGCCGCAATTCACGGCGCAGGCGGCGATCGCTGCCGTCAGTCGCGACCAACTTGATATTTTGCATAGTCGCCTGCTCTCGCAGCGTCGCGCTTTCGTCACTCGGCACCAGACAAACGATTTCGAGCGAAGGAAAATGTTGCCGGGCATTGGTCGCGGCCTCGATTGCCGGATCAGCCTCCCCTTCCGTAACGAAGAGATCGAAATTTTCGCGGAGCAGGACATGGATCGCTTCGGCGAAGGAGCGGACAATCCGTGTCTCAGCCTGAGGAATGGCGTCGAACATCGCCAGAGCGCGATCTTGGAAGACTGGGTCGAAGTTTAAGATTAGTATTCGAGTGTCCACGGCAGAGTAAGAAGGCGCTGGCCCAGCTTTAAAGCAGGAAGCTTGCCGCTGGGCGATTCCCTCTTACCTGCGCCATTCGCGCCGCGGAGGCGGGGCGGCATAATGCCCGGGTGCGATCTCATGCGCGGTGCGGAAATGGATCTTCGCGAAACGGCGCAACGCCTCCGGACCTTCTGCCTCCACGATTCGTCGCGCCGTTTCCTTGACCGCAGCGGAAACGCCTCGGCCTAACGACAGCCCGGCGCGCTTTCCGTTTCGCTCCAGCCATCCGATGAATGCTTCCCGAGCCAGAATCGAAGCCGCCGCGACTGCCAAATCCGACTCCGCTTTCGTCCGTTGCTCCAACTCGATCTGCTGGCCGTGCTGCAGCAAAGCGCTTTTGATCACGCGGGCGTCCGCAAATTTGTCCGATAAGGCGCGCGGACAATCGGGCCGCTTCCCGAGCAGGTTTTCGATCACCCGCGCATGCCCCCAGCCGAGGAGGCTATTGAGATTCCCGGATTTGGCGTAGAGATCGTTATACCGCTCCGGGCCGACGAGGACAACGTCGAGCGTAACCCCCGGCGTCTCGCGGATCATCTTCGCGAGGGCCCGGATTTTCACATCCGAGCCGATCCGTTTGCTGTCTTGGATTCCGCTTTCGAGAAAAGCTCGCGTGATGCCGCGATCGGTATAAACGCCCGAGATCACGAGCGGCCCGAAGAAGTCGCCTTTCCCGCTCTCGTCGATCCCGAAGTGGGGCTCAAACATTTCCGGCGAATGGATTTCTTCATAGCCAAGTCGCGCTTCGCCGAGAATCTTCGGCTCGAGTTCGAAACTAACGAATTCCTCAATCCCTCTGCCTTGGAGGAGGAGCTTCGGGCCCTTTTCGTAAACAGCCACGCTCAGCTTATCTTTCCGCGCAAAAAAGATGGCGTAGGGCCTGGGCGAAAAAGCGAAACCGGTCTCCTCCAGCAGTTGCCGCAGAGCCCCGACCTGCTTCTGGCTGAGCGGCGCAGTATAAGTGGTGAGCATGGGCGCGGGCATCTCGATTGATCTCACGAGAACATCGCTCAACAGCGCAGGCGAGAATTTTCACAACCGCCCTCACTCTTAACCGGGAGAGTGAAAGCCCGCGCCGGCGGCTCTTCTTCTGGCGATCCGAGAGCTGTTTTATCTCTCCTATGGAACTCGCTTTGAGAGTGGCGGCAATTCTCGCGCTCGCCGCTTGGGGATTCGCCTTCTCGTGCCATCATTGCCGTACGCATGTCGCGACCCGCTGACGTTTTCGACCGCCTCGCCGATCGCCAGTCATTTCGGCGCCGCCTCAATCGCTGGTTCGCGAGCTACGGTCGCGATCTGCCATGGCGACGGACGCGCGATCCCTACGCCATCCTGGTTTCGGAATTCATGCTCCAGCAGACGCAGGTCGCAGCCGTGATCCCTTATTATCAACGCTGGCTGGAACGGTTTCCCGACTTCGCCGTCCTCGCCCGCGCCCGGGAGTCGGAGGTCCTCCACGCCTGGCAGGGACTCGGCTACTACGCGCGCGCCCGTCATCTCCACGCGGCCGCGAATGTCGTTAGGCAAAAATTTTACGGGGAAATTCCGCCCGACGCCGCCACCATCGCGCAACTTCCTGGAGTCGGCCGCTACACCGCGGGCGCGGTCGCCAGTTTCGCTTTCGAACTTCCCGAGCCGATGGTCGACACCAATATTGCCCGAGTCCTCGCCCGCCTAACGAACTATAACCAGCCGATCGACAGCTCGGCCGGCCGCGATCATCTCTGGGCGGCCGCGGCGGCTCTCGTCCCGAAAATCGGCAGCCGGAAACACAACTCCGCCCTGATGGAGCTCGGCGCGCTCGTCTGCCTGCCGCGTCGGCCACGCTGCACGCAATGTCCGGTCCGGCAATTTTGTCGTGCTCCAGCGCCCGCACTCTTGCCGGTGAGAAGAAGGAAGCCTGCGACGATTCATCTCACCGAGCCGCACACTTTCAGACGGGGCCGCGATCGCATCCTGCTCGAGCGATCCTCCTCGCGCTGGCGCGGAATGTGGATTCTGCCCCGGCTCAGTCGCGTGCCGGAGCGGACGGCGCCGCTTCTCCAGCTCGATTTTCCGTTCACTCATCATCGCGTCACGCTCGTCGTCTTCGCCTCGAGCGCGGTGGAATTGCCTAACGAAAGGCAGAAATGGTTTCCGATTGGTGCCCTTCCTCACCTGCCGCTCGCGACACCGCATCGGCGCGCGCTCGCGCAACTTCTGGCGCGAAATTGATCAGATGCTGAAGGGGCAGAAAATCATCATCGTGATGCCGGCCTACAATGCCGCCCGCACTTTGCGCCCGACTTATGACGAAGTAATGGCGCATGGCATCGTCGATCGCGTCATCCTGGTCGACGATGCCTCGAAGGACGACACGGTCGCGATGGCGCGCGCCCTCCCGAACATCCAGGTCGAGGTCCACCCGCGAAACCGCGGTTACGGTGCGAACCAAAAGACCTGTTATCGCCTCGCCCTCGCGGCCGGGGCCGACATCGTGATCATGATCCACCCGGATTATCAATACACTCCGGCTCTGATTCCCGCGATGGCGTCACTGGTCGTGAGCGGGCTCTATCCCTGCGTTCTCGCCTCACGCATTCTCGGCGGCGGCGCGCTGCGCGGCGGAATGCCGTGGTGGAAGTACGTCTCGAATCGTTTTCTTACGCTGGTGGAAAACCTGATCCTCGGCGCCAAGCTTTCCGAATATCACACCGGCTATCGGGCCTTTGCCCGTTCTCTCCTCGAGCAACTCCCCTTGGAGCAGAACTCGGATGACTTTCTTTTCGATAACCAGATTCTCGCTCAGGTCATCGCGCTTGGTTATCCAATCGGCGAGATCACCTGTCCGACCCGTTATTTTCCGGAAGCCTCTTCGATTGGGTTCGGCGCCAGCGTTCGCTACGGGATCGGTTGTCTTGCGACGGCTTTCCACGCGCGATGGTCGAGGCCGCGCCCAGTCGGCCCGAAATGAAGCGCAAGGGGCGGAAAGCGTCTTCGAAAAAACGGGCGCGCTCCGCGGCAGCACGCACCCGCTGGTGGTGGCCTAACGTTTTCATCTGCCTCGGACTCGTCGTCATTGTCTGGATAATTTTTGGCCAGAGCACGGGCTTCGATTTCGTTAATTACGACGACAGCTTCTACGTTTATCAGAATCCCTCGATCAGTAACGGGCTCACCTGGGCGGGGCTGGCGCGCGCGTTCACTCATCCGCTCGTCGGTAACTGGCATCCCCTCACTTCGATTTCGCTCATGCTCGACGCGACCTTCTTTGGTCTGCATCCGGGCGGTTATCACTTCATCAACGTTCTTCTGCACACGCTCGGGGTGCTGCTTCTTTTTCTCCTCCTGCGGCAGATGACCGGCGCCGTCTGGCGCAGCGCGTTCGTCGCCGCGCTCTTTGCGATTCATCCTTTGCGGGCCGAGTCGGTCGCCTGGATTTCGGAACGCAAAGATGTGCTGAGTGGCGTCTTCTTCTTTCTCAGTTTGATGGCCTACGTGCGTTACGTGCGAAAAGGACGCTCGCGCGGAGCCTATCTCCTTTTGAGTTTTTGTTTCGCTCTCGGACTTCTCGCGAAGGCGATGCTGGTGACGCTACCTTTTCTTCTTTTGCTTTTGGACTTCTGGCCACTGCGCCGTTTCGCTCTTTCCCGGCAAACCTCGGACGATGCGACGACTCCAGCCGCGTCCTCGGTCAGCCGACTCGTTAGGGAAAAACTGCCGCTCCTCGCGCTCGTGATCGCGGTTTCGATCGCGACCGTTTTTGCGCAGGAACGTGCCTTGGTTTCAGCTTCCGCCTGGCCGATGCCCTGGCGGGTCGAGAACGCGCTCGTCACGATCTGGATTTATCTCCGGCAGATGGTGTGGCCGGTGCATCTCGCCGTCTTCTATCCGCATCCGAAGGGGACGCTGCCGATCTGGAGCGTGGCCGCGGCACTCTTCTTTTTCCTCCTTGTTTCAGCCGGCGCTTTTTTCGGACGCAAAAAATATCCTTACCTCTTTACCGGTTGGTTTTGGTACATCGGAATGCTCGTCCCGGTCGTCGGGCTGGTGCAGGTCGGGCTGCAGGCGCACGCCGATCGTTACACTTATCTGCCGCAGATCGGCATCTACATTCTCATCGCGTGGGGCGCGGCTGATCTTAGCGCCGACTGGCGGGCGTGCCGTCTCGTTCTCGGCGGCCTAACGACCGCGATCATTCTCGGTTTGATGCTGGTCGCGTACCGCCAGGTCGGTTATTGGGCTGAGCCGGTGCGGCTCTGGTCACACGCTCTCCTCGTGACGAAAAATAACAATGTCGCGGAGCGCGGGATTGGGACTGCACTGCTCAGGGTCGGCCGGCTCGACGAGGCGATCGCGCATGATCGCGCCGCCGTCCGACTCGAGCCGCACGAGCCGCTCGGCCTGACGAATCTGGCCAACGCCCTTTTCCAAAAAGGCGAGTTGCCGGAAGCAATCAACCATTTCCGGGAAGTCGTCCGGTTACGGCCTAACGACAGCGAAGTGCGGCGCAACCTGGGCAAGGCTCTCGCCAAAAAGGGCGCGCCCGCCGAAGCGCTCGAGCAGTTCCGCGCCGCCCTCCGGATTCAGCCTAACGATTCCGACGCGGCCTACAGCGCGGGCAACCTCCTCCTCGAGCAGGGCCGAATCGAGGAGGCGATCTCTTTTTTCCAACAGGCGATCGCGGCTGATCCGCGCCGGGTCGACGCGCATTACAACCTCGCGATTGCGCTCAATCGCGCCGGTCGTGCGGAGAAAGCGATCGCGGAATTCCACGAAACGCTCCGTCTCCAGCCGCAGCACGTCGACGCGCATAACAATCTCGCCATTACCCTGCTCAGGCAGGGCCAGGTCGCAGCGGCGATCTCTGAATGGCAGAAGGCGCTGCAGATCCAGCCGAATAACGCCGATATTCATAATAATCTCGCAGTCGCCTTTCTCCGTGCCGGTCAATTGACGGCCGCGGTCGCGGAGTGGCACGAGACGTTGCGTCTGCAACCCGGCAAAATCGGAACCCAACTCAGCCTCGCATGGATGTTGGCGACGGCGCCGGAAGCAGCAGTTCGTAATGGACCCGACGCGCTCCAGCTCGCCGAACGCGCCTACCAAACAATCGGCGCGAGAAATCTGATGAGCTTTCGCGTCCTCGCCGCCGCCTGCGCCGAGGTCGGAAAATTCAGCGATGCGATGCAACTGGCGCGCGAAGGTGCGCAGCGGGCCGCGGCGCAGGGTCAAGCCGCGCTCGCCCATTCGCTCGAAGGCGATCTCTCACTTTACGAGGAGCGCGCACCGTTGCGCGATCCGACCCACGGCATCGGCGCCGGACGCACGGCGGCGCCCTGAGGCCGAAGTGTTTCCAATTGTTATTCCCGCGCTATTTTCCCAACCTGCAGACCCGATGAGAAGCATGACCGGATATGGCCGCGGCGAAAGCGAACGCAGCGGCGCCAAGGTGAGTGTCGAGATCAATTCGGTCAATCGCCGCCAGAGCGACATCGTGATCAATCTGCCGCGCGACCTGAGCGTGCTCGAACCGCGCGTCCGCCAGATCGTCGCCGAGCGCGTCGTGCGGGGGCGGACGAACGTCGTCATCTCCTTCGACCCCGGCGGCAGTCCGCCGCGCAACCTCGCCCTCGATCGGGAGCTCGCGCGTTCCTATCACGCCGACATGCGCGCGCTTCAGGAAGAGCTGAGCGTGCCGGGCGAAATTAACATCAGCATGATCCTGCAGGCGCCGGGCGTGATGCGCTTCTCCGAGGACGGGATTGAGCCTAACGAAGTCTGGCCGACGATCGAGGAAGCACTCGTTCCCGCCCTCGATGAATTGATCCGGATGCGCGAGCGCGAAGGGAAGCATCTCGCAAAGGATTTGATCCAGCGCCTCAAAATCGTCCGCCAGTCGCTGAAGGAGGTGCGCAAATTGCATCCGGGCGTGACGGAAAAATACCGGGAGACGCTGCTCGAACGGATCGAAAAAGCGGGCTTTGACCTCGAGCCTAACGACGACCGCCTGATGAAGGAGGTGGCTTTTTTTGCTGATCGTTCCGACGTTTCCGAAGAGCTCACCCGCCTCGAAAGCCATCTCGCGCAGTTTGCGCATCATCTCCGCCGCGACGAACCGGTCGGTCGCACGCTGGAATTTATCACCCAGGAAATTTCGCGGGAGTTGAACACGTTAGGCGCGAAAGCGGGCGACGCCGAGATTTCGCGCCACGTCGTAGCCTGCAAGGCGGAAGTCGAAAAGATTCGCGAGCAAATCCAAAATCTTGAGTAGGGAATTCAGCCGCTACGGCATCCTCTTCGTCGTCTCCGCCCCGTCCGGCGCGGGCAAGACAACACTCTGCGACGCACTCCGCCAGACGCCTGATTTCGTTTACTCCGTCTCCTGCACTACCCGGCCGCCACGGGCCGGAGAAATCGACGGTGAGGATTATCATTTTCTTTCCGAATCGCAATTTCGGGCGCGGATCGCGGCCGGCGAATTTCTTGAGCACGCCAACGTTCATGGAAAATTCTATGGCACCTTGCGTGAACCGATCGTGAGCCATCTGCGCGAGGGCGTGGACGTGCTGATCGATATCGACACCCAGGGTGCGGCCGCGATTCGCGCCTTCGACGATGCCTTTGTTCGCCAGTCGCTCGCGGATGTCTTCATCATGCCGCCCGATCTCGAAGAGTTGCGCCGCCGCCTAACGAAACGCGGCACCGAGCCCCCGGCACAGATCGAAGTGCGCCTGCGGACCGCGGCGCGCGAGATGGAACTCTGGCGCGATTATCGTTACACCATTATTAGCCGCTCGATGGAAGAGGATCTGCTCAAGTTCCGCCAGATCATGGGCGCGGAACGCTACCTGAGCAGCCGGCTGATCATGGCCGAAATTCCCTAACGATGACAAGAACCAGACACTCTCTCGTGCTCGGCGTGACCGGTTCGATCGCCGCCTACAAAGCGGCCGAGCTCGCCAGCCTGCTGGTGAAGCAGGGCCACGACGTCCATGTCGTGATGACGAAGGACGCGACCGAATTCATCACTCCCCTTACCTTGCAGACGCTCTCGAAGAATCCGGTCACGACCAGTTTCTACGACGAAAAGCAGAGCTGGCATCCGGGCCACATCGCCTTGGCCGATCGCGCCCATCTCCTCCTCGTCGCGCCCGCCACCGCGCACTTCATCGCCGAGCTCGCACACGGGCTCGCCGGCCATCCGCTGGCCGCGATCGCGCTCGCGACGCGCGCGCCGATTCTGCTCGCGCCGGCAATGAATGGAAAGATGTGGGACCACCCGGCGACAAAGGAAAACGTGGCGACGTTAGGCGCGCGCGGGGTGGAATTCATCGGACCGGAAGCGGGCATCCTGGCTTGTGGTTACGAAGGCCTTGGCCGTTTGTGGAAGATCGATGAAATCGCCTTCCGCGCTGAATTCCTTCTCGCGAGCCAGGAAAATTTGATCGCGTGAAGTTTGTCATCACGGCCGGCCCGACGCGCGAGCCGCTCGACCCAGTCCGCTACCTGAGCAATCGCTCTTCCGGGAAAATGGGATACGCGATCGCGGCCGCCGCAGTGGAGGAAGGGCATGAGGTCACTCTTATTTCCGGTCCGGTCGCGCTCGCTCCGCCGATCCCTGCGAAA
Organism: Chthoniobacterales bacterium; assembly: GCA_036490855.1. Taxonomy (GTDB): domain Bacteria; phylum Verrucomicrobiota; class Verrucomicrobiia; order Chthoniobacterales; family UBA10450; genus Palsa-1392. The sequence continues at coordinate 18,072 of DASXDC010000050.1, read as the reverse complement.
GTGATCCGCGTCACGACCGGGGACGAGATGTTCAGAGCTATTTCCAGCGCGCTCTTGGACTGCGATATCTTCGTGATGTGCGCCGCGGTTTGCGACTACAGACCAGTGCACTATGCAACGCAGAAGATGAAAAAAAACCACTCGCCGTTTTCCCTCGAGCTCGAGCCGACACGCGACATCCTCGCCAGCCTAACGAATGCGGACCGCGGTTGTTTTGTTGTCGGCTTCGCCGCGGAAACCGAGGAACTGGAAGCGAACGCGCGCCGCAAACTGGTGGAGAAGAATTGCGATCTGCTGGTGGCGAATGATGTCAGTCGCGACGATCTCGGGATTGATGCGGAGGAGAATGAGGTTGTGATCTTTTCCAAATCGGAGGCGCCGAAAAAAATTCCGCGCGCGAAAAAAACGGCGCTCGCGCGCGACCTGCTCAAAATAATTTTGGAAGCGCGCGAAAAATGTTTGACAAAAAAAACGTGACGATTAGTGACTCGATGAAAGTGAAGTTATTCACCAACTGTTCACAGACCGCTTCTGCGGATTGAAAGGGGGGATTCCCTATGCCAGCAAAGAAAAAAGCGGCCGCCAAAAAGGCTCCTGCCAAGAAAAAAATGGCGACCAAGAAAAAGGCAACCAGCAAGAAGAAACATTAGCGCTGGGTCTCCACAGAAGGGCGGTGCAGTAGCCGTTCTTCCTCATGTTAACTTAACCCGGGAGGGGAATTCAGTTTCTCCTCCCGGTTTTTTTCTGCCAGAAAAATTTCGCGGCCGCCACGCAGAATCAGTTAGGTTCAAAGCGTGATCTCCTCTCTCGAAGTCGCGACCGAAGCGGCCCTCGCCGCCGGTGACCTGCTCCGCGCGCACTTCGCGAAACCGCTCACCGTCAACGCCGCGACCGCGCATGACATCAAGCTCGAGGTTGATGTTTTGACGCAGGACTTGATCACGAAAATTCTCCTCAACCGTTTCCCGGAGCACGCGCTTTACGGCGAAGAGGGAATTGTTGGTGATCAATCAAGCGAACATCAATGGGTCGTCGATCCGCTGGATGGAACGGTTAATTTTTTCTACGGCATCCCGCACTTTTGCGTTTCGATTGCGCTTCGCTTTCGCGGCGAAGTGATCGTCGGCGTGATTTACGATCCGATGCGAAATGAGCTCTGGACGGCCGAGAAAGGAAAGCTGCCGTTGTTGAACGGGAAAGCATTTCGCGTCAGTCCTCGACGGACTCTGACGGAGGCGGTGGTGTCGATCGGCCTCGCCAAAACGAGCGCGACGATTGATGCCGGATTGCCGCTTCTGCAGGAGATGGTGCATCGGGTGCGCAAATGTCGAATGTTAGGCAGCGCCGCGCTCGACATGGCGTACGTCGCGTGCGGCCGGCTCGACGCTTATATCGAACAGGGAATCAGCCTCTGGGACATCGCCGCCGGCTGCTTGCTGGTGGAGTCGGCCGGGGGGCGGGTGGAGATGAAGCCGCGGAGCGATCAGCCGGATAAATTCAGCATCGTTGCTTCCAACGGGCTGCTCGAACTGAAATAGCCTAACGAAATGTTTCGCTCCGGGATTGGTTACGACGCGCATCGTTTTGCCGAGGGCCGTAGGCTCATTCTCGGAGGGGTGGAAATTCCACATCCACGAGGCCTGGAAGGGCATTCCGACGCCGACGTCCTCTCGCACGCGATCGCCGACGCATTGTTAGGCGCGATTGGCCAGCGCGACATCGGCCATCATTTTCCAAACAGCGACGAATCGATTCGAGGCATCAGCAGTCTCGAGATTTTGCGGCGGGTTGGCGAAATCCTCGCGGAGAAAAAATGCAAGGTGGCCAATCTGGACGCGACCCTGATCGCAGAAGCACCGAGGATCGGCCCGCATCTCGAGGCGATGCGCGAGAAGATTTCCGCGGCCCTCGGGATGGAGCTCTCGCAGGTGGGAATCAAGGCGACGACGAATGAAGGAATGGGTGCGATCGGTCGCGGTGAAGGCATGGCGGCGATGGCGGTGGCGAGCGTAGAGATGGAGTGATGGGCTGGAGCAATGGAGTAGGGTGGCCGGCAATGCAGATTGATCACTCCGTCATTCCGATGCTCCCGCACTCCTCCGCACCCTGATGGCTCTGCGTTTTTTCAATACCTACTCGCGAGAGATTGAGGAGTTCCGCCCTCTCGATCCGGCGGGCCGGCGGGTGAAGATGTACACTTGCGGGCCCACCGTTTACAGCCACGCGCACATCGGAAATTTCCGCGCCTACATTTTCGAAGACCTGCTGCAACGCCAGCTCGAGGGGCGTGGCTTCACCGTCGAGCGGGTGATGAACCTCACCGACGTGGACGACAAAACAATCCGCGGGAGCCGGGCGGCGCATCTTCCGTTAGGCGAATTCACCGCGCCGTTCAAAGAAGCCTTTTTCCAAGATCTCGCGACGCTCCAGATCAAGCCGGCGAATGCCTTCCCGGCCGCAACGGAGAAGCGTTATATCGCGGCGATGATCGCGATGATCGCAGAATTGATGAAGCGCGACCTTGCCTATCAGGCGGAGGACAAATCCGTCTATTATCGGATTCACCGTTTTCCAAACTACGGACACCTCGCCCATTTCGATCTGGCGGAATTGCGCTCCACCGGCCGGGTGAAGAGCGACGAGTACGACAAGGAGCACGTCGGGGATTTCGCGCTCTGGAAGGCGTGGGACGAGGCGGACGGCGATGTCTGGTGGGAAAGCCCCTGGGGCCGGGGCCGGCCGGGTTGGCACATCGAATGCAGTACAATGGCGACGGCATTGTTAGGCGAACAGCTCGACATTCATTGCGGCGGGGTCGACAACATCTTCCCGCACCACGAAGCGGAGATCGCGCAAGCGGAAGGCTGCAGCGGGAAGAGATTCGTCCGTTACTGGCTGCACTGTGCTCATCTCCTCGTTGATGGACAGAAGATGTCGAAGTCGTTAGGCAACTTTTATACTTTGCGCGACGTGCTGGCGAAGGGCTACACCGGGCGTGAAGTCCGTTACGCGCTCATTCGAGTGCATTACCGGGCACCGCTAAACTTTACCTGGGAGGGAATGGAGGAAGCGCGCCAGGCACTGACCCGGATCGACGAATGGCTGCGCCGGCTGCGGGAGGCGGAGAGGGCCGGGACGACTGGCGGAAAAGTTGCCGACGATAAATTTGCCGAGGCACTGGACGACGATCTCAACATCTCGGCGGCGCTCGGTCATCTCTTCGAGCAGATCCGCGAAAGCAATCGCGAGCTCGATGCTGGTCTCGCGGCTGGCCGGGCGCGCGTCTGGCTAAACTGGTGGGAGCGGATCAATCGCGTTCTCGCTTTCGAGACGGAAGAAGAAAAACCGCCGGCTGAAATCAGGGCACTGGCGGAAGAGCGAGTGCAGGCACGGCTTGCCAGGAACTGGCAAAAAAGTGATGAATTGCGCGAGACCATCCAGGCTGGCGGCTGGTCGGTGCGGGACACGAAGGAAGGGCAGGTCCTGACCCACGCGGCCGGAGCCTAACGAAAAGACGGCAGATTGCGCCTAACGACATGTTCCACGCCGCTGAATTCTTTGAGCTCGAGCACACCGCGCATTCGAAACTCTTCGAGGCGGATAAATACGTCTGGGACGCACTCAAGCAGATCCCGAGCTACCTGCAGTTCCGGCTCCAACCGGCAGTGCTCGGAGAATTGCTCGGCAAACCCTACATCAGCGACGTCGTTTTCATCGGCCGTGGCACAATCGTGGAGCAGGGCGCGATGATAAAAGGTCCGGCCTGGATTGGGGAGAATTGCCACCTGCGCGCGGGTTGTTATGTGCGCGAAAACGTCATCGTCGGCAACGGCGTCGTGATGGGCAACTCCTGCGAATTTAAGAACTGCATCATCTTTGATGACGCGCAGATCCCGCACTTCAGCTACGTCGGCGATTCCATCCTCGGCTACAGGACGCACCTCGGCGCTGGCGTCATCCTCTCAAACGTGAAACTGGATCATGCCGAGATTTCCGTCCTCGCGACCGACGGGATGATCGCGACCGGACTGCGCAAATTCGGCGCGATCATCGGTGACCGGACCGAGATTGGTTGCAATTCGGTCCTCAATCCCGGCTCGGTCCTCGGCCGCGACTGCGTCATTTATCCGGGGACAAATTTCCGCGGCGTGCTACCGGGAAACAGCGTTGTAAAACTGCGGCAGACGACGCAAGTATTGAGCCGGCGCCAGCCTAAGGATTCCTAGCGGCCGGCGGATGGGCAGGGATTCGAACCCTGGTTGCCTTGCGGCAAACACGCTTTCCAGGCGTGCGCATTAGACCACTCTGCCACCCATCCGTTAGGCGTTAGGCCGGCAAACTTAGAGCTGCAGGCGGCGGAACAGTTCGTCGAGCGGGAGTTGAATGCCAATGTAAAATTCGCCGAAATCAGCATAGGCCGCGCTGACTTCGTCGAAGCGCATCTGGTAAACGATCGCCTTGATTTGGAAGGTGTCGTGCGCGAAAAGGGTCACGCCCCACTCCGCATCATCGAGCCCGCTCGAACCGGTAATGAGCTGCTTCACTTTCCCGGCATATTGTCGTCCGACGCGCGCGTGGCCGCCCATCAGCGTGCGCCGCTCTTCATAAGGGAGCGAATACCAGTTGCGTTGCTCGCCGCGGCGTTTCGTCATGTTATAGAAACAAACGACCGGCCAGTCGGGCAGCGCCGGGTAGACGCGTTCGTGCCGGTATTTTTTCATCCGCTCCCGAAATTCCTCCATCGCCTTTTCAAACTCTGCCGTTTCGCGTTTCAGCTTTTGTTCGGTCTCGAGAGTCGCGGCATACTGCTCGTCCGTCGTGGTGTATTCGCTTTCTTCGGTGAGGGAAAGGTAGCTGTAGACCGGGACGAGAACATCCGCGCCTAACGACAGGGTGAGCTGCTTTTCGACTCGGTTCGCGCTTTGCAAGTCCGGCGTCACGAGCATGAACCCGAGATCGGCTTTGGGTGTGACCTGACTGAGGGTAAGAAGCTGAGTGGATTCGAGCGCACGCGTTTCCTGCACCAGGGTGGAGAGAGCGACCTTCGCCGCTCGCTGCTCGGCCGGATTGAGCAACTGCCATTGGCCATATTCGATCCGATAGAAAAGATGCAGGCAATGCCAGCCATCCTGCGGGATGAGCGGTGCGGGCGTCGGATCCATGGACGCAGTTTCCCCGTGCGTAGCGATGGGGTCAAGCGAGCGCTCCGGGGGGAAATATCGCGATTCGTTAGGCTTCGACCTTCGTCGCGCTCGGAAGATGGGGGAGGCAGTATTCTTCGCCGTCGCGCGAGACGCGAAACTCGAGAGTTTGATTTGTCAGCTCGGTCGCGCCGCAGATTGCGCAATGATGAAGCGCTTCCTCCTCCGGCCGTGCGTTCTCCTCGAAGCGGCGACGGCGAGTCGAATTCTGCTGTCGGCTTCGCGCGGCCCGGATGATTTCCGGGCCGAAAAAGATGAGGTAATTCATCAATGCCGCGATCATCGCCATCCGGTAGGACATTGGCTTGGAAGCGAATTCAACGAGGAGAAAGGCGGCCGAAATCCAGGCGAGCCATTTTACTTTCACCGGCAGAACAAAGAAAACGTAGATCACCTCCTCGGGGTAGAAGCGGGCGAAGGCGAAGAAGAGCGACGCGTTCAGCATCGTATTGGAGAAGTTACTGCCGAAGAAAAAGGCGGCAATGGTCGTGCCAATCATCCCGACGAAATAGAAGAGGTTGAGCCGAAAGGCGCCCCAGGCACGCTCCAATCCTTCGCCGATGAACCAGAGAAAGAGGAGGACGAAGACGATCCAAAGCAGGCTGTTCGTGCCCGGGATGAAAATGTAGGTCACGAGTCGCCAGATTTGTCCGTGAAGAATGGCCGCGCGATCCAGGTCGAGCATATCGACGAACTGTGGATTCATCAGCGCGAGGATAAAGACGAGCGCGTTAAAGCCGGCGACGATGCGGATCAGACCGGGAATCGCGAAGCGGCCGAGGCGTCGTTCGAGTGCATCGAGCAAACTCATGGCGAAATCACCGTAAAGGCGGGCCGCTGGCAGTTCAACAAAGCGGCCTGCGCACGGCGGCCGATTGACACCCGGGACGCAACACCTAGGCTGGCCGCGATGAGCGACACCGCAGAAAAACGCACCCCGCTTTACGACGAACACGTGAAGCTGGGCGCGAAGCTCATCCCCTTCGGCGGATGGCTCATGCCGGTGCAATACCGCAGCATCCGCGAGGAACATCAGGCGGTGCGCAACGATGTCGGCGTCTTCGACATTTCGCACATGGGCGAGCTCGTCGCCTCCGGTTCCCGGGCGCGCGAATGGCTCGATACGATGCTGACGAACAATGTGGCGAAACTCGAAGTTGGCGCCGGGCAATACACTTTCCTGCTCAACGACGAGGCCGGAATTATCGACGATCTGATCGCATACCGGATCGAGCGCGACAAATTTTTGCTCGTGGTGAATGCGTCGCGGATCGAGGAGGATTTTGCCTGGCTGCAATCGCATCTTGGCGACGATGTGCGGCTCGAAAACGCGAGCAAACAATTCGCCGGTCTGGCCATTCAAGGCCCGCGCATCGGCGAACTTTTTCGCAATTTCTTCGGTGCGGAAAAGGAGATGCCGGCGCGAAATCAAATCGCGCTTTTCGATTTGCGCGGGATGAGAATCTGGGTCGCGCGGACCGGTTATACGGGCGAAGACGGGATCGAAGTTTTCTTTTCGCCTAACGACGCCGCGAAAATCTGGAATGAGATTTTGGAGAAAGGAAGTTCCTTGGGGATCCGGCCGTGCGGACTCGGTGCGCGTGACACTCTCCGCCTCGAGATGTGCTATCCGCTCAATGGCTCCGATCTTTCACCCGGGCATGACCCGCTCGAAGCCGGTCTCGGGTTTTTCGTCGACCTAACGAAGCCACATTTCAGCGGCCGCGAGAAGCTGCTGCGCGAAAAGGAAGCCGGGCTTTCCCGCCGGCTGGTCCCTTTCAAGATGAAGGGGAAAAGTCCGCCGCCGCGGCCGCATTATAAAGTCTTCCGCGACGGCCGGGAAGCGGGTGAACTAACGAGTGGCACGCTCTCGCCCAGCTTGAACTACGGGATTGGGATGGCCTATCTGCCGACACCGGTCCCGAAGCCGGGCGAAGAGATCGAGATCGAAATCCGCGGCCAGAGATTTCCGGCAGTGATCGAAAGAAAACCGCTCTACAAAAAATCATGAACGTTCCAGAAGACCTTCTCTACACTGAAAGCCACGAATGGATCCGTCGCGATGGTGACACGATCCGCGTCGGCATTACCGATCATGCGCAGGCCGAGTTGACCGATGTAGTTTACGTCGAGTTGCCGAAAGTCGGCGCGAGCTACGAAGCCCGCGGGACGATCGCGGTCGTCGAATCCGTCAAGGCCGCGAGCGACGTTTACGCGCCCGCGAAAGGCACGGTCGTGGAAGCGAACCGCGAACTGGAATCGAATCCCGCTCTGATCAACACTGACCCCTATGGAGAGGGCTGGATTTTCGTTTTGAAAATCGAGGACTCGTCGGCTCTGGAAGGACTGAAGGACGCCGCTGCTTACAAAGTGGCGATCGGTTAGGCGGCTGTCGCCCGGCGAGCTTTTCTCTCGCGACGGGAGGTTGCGAGGCTGAAGAGGCCTGCCAAGCTCGCAGGTGGTTGCGATGGATTTTTCAGCCGACTAATCGGCGGAGGTCGAGCTTCTGCGGCGGATCGGCCGCGGTGATCGGGCTAGTTTCGCGGATTTCTACGATCGCTTTGCGCGGATTCCCTATTCCATTGCCTAGCGACTTCTGCGCAACGAACAGGCCGCGGAAGACGTGCTTCAGGAGGTGTTCGTCCAGATTTGGGCGAAGCGCCGAGCTACGATCCGAAGCGGGGCAAGCCTCTGACGTGGGCGGTAACTCTGACGCGTTGTCGCGCGATCGATCTCATCCGTTCCACCCAATGACGCGGGGAAATGCACGAAGACGTGAAACGCGAAGTGCAAAGCGCGGAGCAGTTTGATGATCGCGATTCGCTTCTCGTCGTCGCGGCCCGGGAGCGCAAGGCGACTTTACAGGCGGCGTTGCAAAAGCTCTCCGAGGATCAGCGCGAAGCAACCGACGAGCTGCGATACGTCGGCTCCCGGAGAATGGATGCGATTTTAGGGCGGCGGGCAAGAAATCCGTTAGACCATGACATTCCCTACGACGACCGGCGCCGTGGCAGATCGACTGATCGTTAGGTTCGACGACGTTATGTCTTTCGCCTCGCCATCGCGGGCCGTTTTCGGTAGAGCGAGCGGATGCGAAAGTTTGCCGGAACTCTGCTTTTCCTGCTCGTGTTGCCGCTCGCCGATGCCGCGGTCATCAATGTGGAATTCAAGTTTACACCTTTCGTGGGCGACCCGGCGAAGGACGAAAAAGTCACGACGCTTCCAGGGAAGGCGGCGGTTTTCATCAATGATGTGCCATCGGTGGAGCAGGAAGTGCGGCAGGAGGAAGTGCCGGTCCTCTTCGACACTCACGAAATTGCACCTGCTCTCTGGCTGCCGATGAACTCGGTCGGTCCGATGGTGCGGAAAGGGACGAACAAAATCCGGATCGAATTTACGCCTAACGACGCGGAGAAATCCTATCGCGCACAATTGCGTTGGGCTGCGGTGACGGACGCGGCCAGGACGGAAGAGGAACCAGGCAGCGTCCATTCGACCAATGAGGCGAACGAAGGTGTCGACGATCGCAAAGCGGTGAAAGGGAAGGTGGTTTTCGAGCGTGCCTTCCAGGCCGATTTCGCGCCCGACCTGCCGTGGCATCATTATCCGGCCGTCACTTCTCTCACCGAGGACGACAAGCAAAAGATCGCGCGATTGCTGCAGACGCGCGCGGCATGGTTCCAGCCGGATTTCGCGCCGCTCTACAAGGCGATCGACGACAATGAATCGCTCAAGGTGGAGGATGTGCGCAGGGCGCAGTGCCTCGAGGCGGTCTACAAGGCGGGCGTGCGCGTCAATGCGCCAGAAGCGGGTGAATTGAATTTCGGAATGACCAACGGACCCGAGGTCGTCGTGACAAAGAAGAATGGAACACTCTTTGGTTTCGACGAGAAAACCTTTGCTGGCGTGAAGGACGAAGACATGCAGATGTGTGCTGGGATGGTGCTTTCGATGATCTACCCGCCGAAGATGGTGGCGGTGAAGAAGCCGGATGGCGAATGGGAGATTGTTTATTGATCGGGAGCGCTCCGACTCGTTAGGCAATCATTCTGCGCCGGGATAGGCCAGACGACGCCGTCGGTTAACCGGACACGAATCAGCACGCGAGTGATTGATTGACGCCCATCGCGGAATTTGTTTATTCCCCCGGTGCCGACCGAGATCAGACTTTTCAGCCGCGAATGGTGCTCGTGGTGTATCGACGCAAAAGAATACCTCACCGCACGCGGCTACAAGTTCACCGAGATCAACGTCGGAGAAGATCGCGCCGCTTACCAGGAAATGAAGGAGCTGAGCGATCAGACTTACGTCCCGACACTCGTCGCGGGCGATGAAGTGCTGGCGAATTTCGATACCGATCAACTGGAGAAATTCCTGCGCGAGCACGACATCGTCCCGTAAATGCTGTTCGGGCTTTTTATCACCCTCGGGGTCGCTGTGCTCAGCGTCGCCCTTCGCAGCTACCAATCCTCCATTTCGCAGAAGGTCGGCGCCTTCGGCATCCTCACCGCCTCGTTTCTCGCCATCTACTTCATCACCGGCAGCTGGGTGCTCGGGATGATCAGCGCCCTAAGCTGGCTCTTTCTTCCCTGGCTGGAAATTCTCACCCGCATCCGCGCGCTTCGTCTCCCGCGCGAAAAAGCGCTCCGCCCAAAGAGCCCACCCTCGGCCGACGTTTTCCCAACCCTGGACGAGATCACGGCGCAGATCGAAAGCGAAGGCTTCAGGCACCTCAGCGATGCGGGCTGGGATTGGGAAGATTACCGGCAGTTTTTTCGCCTCTTTTACCGGGAGGAAGATCGGGCCCAAGCCACCATCTGCCTGAATGAGCAGCACGACCTTTCCTTTTATTACCTGCGCATTTCCTCCCGCGCGCGCGACGGCACGATCTGGACGACGTGGAATTATCCCTTGTCCTACGGCTTGAAGTTAACCCCGCAATTTCGCATCAACCGTCAGCGGCCCGACCAGACTTTTTGGCAGCTTTATCACAGCCACAAAGGCTTCCTGCGCGACAACACAGTCGAACACGAGCTGATCGATCCGCTCGATGAGGATCGCATTCAGGAGGAAATCGAGAATGACCTGCGCGACCAGATCGCGCACAACATCGCGACCGGCGTCCTCATGCAAACCCCTGGCGGTGAGATCAAGTACTCCTGGCGCGGGATGATCTATCTCTGGTGCCAGTTCCTGCTCGATCTCGTCCGGCTCTGACCAATTCTGTGCGGTTGCTTTCACCGCGCGTTTCGGAAAGATGAGCGGAGTGACCAAACTTGCTCCGCGCATTCAAACTGATGTCCAGGTGATGTTCTTCGATACCGATTGCGGCGCGGTCGTGCACAATATCGCCTATCTGCGTTTCATCGAGGTCGCGCGCACACTCCTCGCCGAACAGCTCGGGATGAAGCTAATCGAGATGGCCGAGACGCAGCGCTATCCGGTCGTCGTGCGGACGGAGATCGATTACCGCCGCGCGGCCAAACTCGGCGACCGCCTGCGGGTCGACGGCTGGCTGGATCGGGTCGAGCGGGTCAGGTTTTGGTGCGCCTTTCAAATTCGCCGGCTGAGTGATGATCTTCTTATCGCCGAATGCCGCCAGATGCTGGCTCTCGTCCAAATGCCGGAGGCGAAGCTGCTTCGTCTCCCGGAGGAGTGGGACCATTTCCGCGCTTCCGAAGCTGGGGCGAGCGATCGCTAGAATTCCGGCGGCAGACAAAACCAAGCCGGAAAGGCCAGCCTAACGAAAAATGTCCTCAGGCAATCCCGCTCTCAGTCTCGACGAGGTCTTCCTTCCGCCGCAGGCTCTTAAGCCGCCGCCGATTCGGCGCGCACTCTTTCTTTTTCTTCTTGGGCTAACGGCGCTCGTGCATATCGCGACAGTCGGCTGGGGCGAACTCTACAACGAGACCGACGGTCAGTATGCCGGGGCCGCGCGCGAGATGCTCGAGTCGCAGCACTGGCTCACGCCGACGAACGACGGCATCCCGCGGCCGCAAAAGCCGCCGCTCCTCTACTGGGCGATCGCGATTTCCTTGAAAGCCTTTGGCCTAACGACGGCGGCGGCGCGTCTCCCGATCGCGCTTGCCACCTTCGCTTCCATCGCACTTACGTTTCTCATCGGCGACCGCCTCGGAGGACCGTGGCGCGGATTTCTGGCCGGGCTTATTCATCTCGGCTCCTGCGGGATGTTCCTTTTCGGCCGGATCATCATGCCGGAGCCGCTCTTCAGCGTCTTCGTCGCTGGCGCAATCTACTGCGCGATTCGGGGCTACGAACGGCGTCAGGGTCGACGCGGCTGGTTCGTCGGTTTTTGGGTTTGCGCCGCGCTTGCCTGCATGACGAAGAGCTTGCACGGCTTTCTCTATCCGGCTGCGATTGTCGCTTTGCTTTCCTGTTTTTATCGGGAAGCGCGGATGCGTTTCCGCGCTCTGCTTCGCTGGGAAGGCATCGCTGTTTTTCTCCTCATCGCGCTGCCCTGGCACGTCTGGCTGGAATGGAAACACCCGGGGTTCATCGAGAGCTTCACGGCGCACGAATGGTTCATCCATCTCATGGGCGCGCCGGATGCCGCACATAGCTACGACAGCGTGGCGCGGAGCACCTTTCTCGCCCTCCATCTCGCGTGGTGGTTTCCGTGGTCCTTTCTGATTTTGCCTGGGATCATTTTCGCGTGGGGGCGGGTGATCCGCCCTCGCGAGATCGAGTTCAACGATGCGCTTCCGCTTTGTTGGATGGCGGTGGTTTTTCTGCCGCTCTTCGTCATCGGCCAGCGCCAGGATTATTATTCGATGAGCATGTGGAGCGGGTTCGCGATTTTTGTCGCGACGACCTGGGATCGGATGCCGCGCTGGACGCGCTTCGCCGGGATCAGCCTCGTGCTCGCGGTTGGCTTGCTGGCGGCATTCGTCGCGTGGCGGTTACCTTATTTGCTCGACCACGCGAGCGGCGGATGGAACACAACCGCCGACCGCTCTACGGCCTGGCGAACGATTACTTCGATTCCGATTTCCACCTGGCTCGGGTTCCGCTCGATGTTCGTCGTCATCGGCTGCACGCTGATTCTCTTTCCGATCATCGCACTCTGGTTTGTCGCTCGTGAACGGCCGCGGCTCGCTCTGACCGCGCTCGCAGCTGCGATGTTGCCGATCGGTTTCAACATGATGGATGGCGTGGCGCGGATGGCCCCCTATTTTTCCCTGGCCGACGCGGCCGGTTTCATCCAGGAGCGAATCGCGCCTAACGACACCATTGTGTACGACGGGCCGATGCATGTCGGGAGCAGCCTGCTCTTTTATCTCGGCCGCAAATTCTATCTGGTGGATCAGGACCCGGCCTCGATTCCAGGCGCGGCCCTCGGGCCGACGCGCAATGTTTTTCTCAATGAGAAAATGCTGCAACAGGCTTGGGCAGGAACAAATCGCGTTTACCTGCTGGCAGAAGAGCGACGGCTGTCGCATTGGCGCGCAGTCCTGCATCCGACCGGCGCGCGCGTCGAGGAGCTGACGACCTGCGGCACGACCGTTCTCCTCAGCAACCGTCGTTAGGCGGACACATCAGAATCTCGGAATCGCGGCCCTGACCTCCGGTTGGAGCAGTCGGCCCCAGGTCACGTTGTACGGGTGCACCTCGCTCACGCGGTTGCCATCGCGGACCAGCGGCCGATGCTCGTTCGCCCATTCGAAGATCGAGCCTTCCAAATCCCGTACTTCTGTATAGCCAGCCGCCTGCAGCCGCCGCGCCATCTTGCCCGACCTGTAACCAACCGAACAATAAGTCACGATCGGCGTGTCTTTCGCCAAGCCTTGCGCCGCGCTTTTCGCGCCCATGTTCGGATCGACCCGGCGCGCGCCAGCCAAGTGGCTGACGTTCCACTCCGCCAGCGTACGCACATCGAACAACACCGGAGGCGGCCGATTTTTTTCCGATAGCCAATCGGCCAATTGCTGTGTCGTGATCCAATCTACGTCGCTGAATTTGCTCCGGAGCGAGCGCTTGAGGAGAAACCAGTCAATTTCGCGACAGCAGACGAGGCAGACGCCGATGACCAAGAGTGCAACCATTCCCAGTGCCTGCCTTCCCGAAAGAGGCCGCGACAAGAATCGGTTATCCATTTGAAAAATCCGCGAAGCCACTTACCTTGCCCGCTCATTTTCGGAGCACAACCCGGAGCAAACCTTTATGTCGCAGCATCGTAGTCTAAAAGGCGCCAGCACCATCGCGGCGAAGCGCAATGTCTTGAAACGATTCGAGCGGGTCGAGCTGCTCAAGAAGCGCGGCCGGTGGAAAGAGACGAGCAAAGTCATCGGATTGCCGAAGACCAAGCCCGATCTCTAGGAACAGTTGATGGTCGAGGGTTGATCGTTGAGAGCGAGTTGGGGCTCGTTCTCTCAACTAGAGACTCTCAGCTAAAGTGCGCCTCAATCGTTTTCTCGCTGCCGCCGGGCTCGGCTCGCGCCGGCATTGCGACGAGCTGATCGCCGCCGGCCGGGTTACACTCAACGGCCAGCCCTGCACGAATTTCGGCACGCAGGTGGAAGCGAGCGATCATGTCAAAGTCGACCGACGTGTCGTTAGGGTAGCCGAAACGCTGACAATCGCTCTCTACAAACCGGCCGGCTTCGTTTCCACCCGGCACGATCCGCACGCCACCGACACGATCTACGATCTCTTGCCGGCAAAATTCTCCCGGCTCTTCAATGTCGGCCGGCTCGACGCTCAGACCGAAGGGCTCCTCCTTCTCACGAGCGATGGCGACCTTTCCCAGCGTCTCACTCATCCGCGCTACAAGGTGGAGAAGGAATACGAAGTCACCCTCGATCGGCGCTGGGATCCAAAGCTATCCGAGAAACTGCAAAGCGGCATTTTCCTCGACGGGAAACGCGCGCGCCTAACGAGCATCCAGCAGTTTGGCCCCACCCGATTGCGCGTCATCCTGCAACAGGGCCTGAACCGACAGATCCGCCGGATGTTCTACGAACTCGATTACGAGGTGAAACGCCTCCTCCGGACCCGGATCGGACCCCTCCGCCTCGATGAAATGCCGCGCGGCGCCTGGCGTCCCCTAACCAAAAGCGAACTGAGCGCGCTTCGTCAATCCAGCTCCTCGCGCAGGATGGCGAGAGGCGGCGTCGAGCCGACGCCGTAACTCGTGAGCAGCCCGATTGCGACCGTGAGCGCGGTCACGACCAACGCCGCGCTCGCGATCGGCAGAAACGAAAAAGTGTAATCGAGCCGGAAGGCAAAGACGGCCAGCGCCCAACTCGCCGCCAGGGCGAGCAGAATGCCGGTCGCGCTCGCGAGCAGACCAAGGAAGAGATATTCCGCGCAGAGAATTTTCCAGATCTGGGCGCGCGAGGCGCCTAACGTTCTCAGCAACACGCTCTCCTTCAGCCTTTGATAACGGCCACTCCAGATCGTGCTCCCGAGCACAATCAGCCCGGTGCCGACGGTGAAGAGCGACATGATGCGGATGACGAGCGCGACCTTGATTAGGATCGAATCGACGGTTTGGATGACGGAAGTCAGATCGAGCGCCGAGACGTTAGGGAATCTGGCCACGGTCGCATTTTGCAGGCGGGCGGAGGCGGCCGGCGTTGGCACCCGGCTCACGAGCACGTTAAAGGTCGGAGCGTTTTCCAGAACGCCGGTCGGGAAAACAATGAAGAAGTTCGTTTGAAAACGCTTCCAATCGACCTCGCGCAAGCTCGCGACCCGTGTCTTGATCGGCACCCCCTGAATGTCGAAAACCAGCGTGTCGCCGATCGTTAGGCCAAGATCCTTCGCGATATCCTGCTCGACCGAAACCGGCACGGTGTCTCCGGTATGATAATCGAAATGGCCGATCCACCTCCCAGCCACGATCTTCTCCGTCGCGCTCAGGTCCGCCCGGTAGGTCGAGCGA
This sequence comes from Chthoniobacterales bacterium, assembly GCA_036490855.1. Lineage (GTDB taxonomy): Bacteria > Verrucomicrobiota > Verrucomicrobiia > Chthoniobacterales > UBA10450 > Palsa-1392. The sequence continues at coordinate 2,967 of DASXDC010000050.1, read as the reverse complement.
TATTCGCGCTCCAGTTCCCATTCCGGCGCCTTCCGTTGCGGATCTTTCAGAATTTCGGAGGACTTGCGCCCTTTCACTTCCACCAGCCGCATCGTGACGATCGACGCCTCCTGAATGATCGGAAGCTTCTGTTGCCTAACGAGTTCAGCGACGGCTTTCGTCTGCTCCGGCTGGATGTCGAAAAGAAAAATATTGGGCTGATCGCGCGCGTCGACCGAGCGGAATTGCGTGAGCAGGACATCGCGCGTCACGTAGATCGTGAGAAGTAAAAAAGTCCCCAAGCCTAACGAGAGGGTCAGAAGCAAAGTGCGATTGTGAGGTCGATGGAGATTGGCCAGGCCCTGCCGGAGAACGAAGCTCCAGCGTCCCGGCAGGAGGTGGCGAACGAGCAGGATGAGCAACTTCGCGATGCCAAGCAGAATGCCGATCGCGATGCCCAATCCGCCTGCGGCAAACAAGCCGTCGCTCCACGCATCAGCCTGCCAGATGGCGAATCCCGTCAGGCTTGCGGCGATGACAAGATAGACGAGCCAGGTGACGGGATCTCGTCGGGAGGACGGGGCTTTTTCATCCACCGCCGCCCGCAAAGCGAGAAGCGGTGAGACTCGCCGGAAACGAAGGAGCGGCGGAAGCGCGAAAAGAATGCAAACGAGCAGACCGACGAGCATCCCAGACCAGACCGGTGTCCAGGCGATCATGTGCGGGATCGGGAAAGGGATGAATTTCTGCAGGGTCGCGGGGAGGAGTCGATGGATCGTTAGGCCAATGCCCGCTCCCGTCACGACACCGATCAAACCCATCGCGATCGCCTGCAGCAGATAAATGGCGACCGTCATCCGGCCGGGGGCGCCGAGGCAGCGCAGAATCGCGGCCGTCCGCATTTTTTGCTGGAGATGCGCCTGGATTGCACTCGCCACGCCGACCGCACCGAGGAGGAGCGAGATGAAACCGACGAGGTTGAGAAAGCGATAGAGATTATCGAGTGCTTCGCCGAGATTCTTTTTGCGCTTCGCGACCGTGTCATATTCGAGTCCGGTCGCTTCGATCCGCGGCGCGAGTTTTTTCACCTCAGTCGCGACATCGGCTCCGGGAGCGAATTTCACGAAATCGAGATAGCGCGCGAGGCTGCCGGGTTGGAGGAGATTGGTCTGTGCGAGGTTCTGCAGCGGAATGTAAACGCGCGGGGCGAAACTGGCGGCGGGCGAGGCTTCGCCAGGCATTTTGATCAGGGCACCCACGATCTTGAAAGTGATCTGGCCGATCTTCATCGGATCCCCAACCCGGGCGTGGAATTGGAAGAGCAGGCTTTCTTCCGGCACGGTTTCGACGCCGTTGCGAAAGTTCTGCGCGGCCGATGGCGGCGTCGTTTCCATCCTGCCGTAGAAGGGAAAATTTCCTCCGAGCGCGCGGACGGAGACAAGCCGGGTGCCGCCGGACTTCGGGAAGACCGCCATGGTGCGGAAACGCACTTCACGCGCCTGAGTTTCGCCTAACGAATGGAGCATTTCTTCCTGCGCGGGCGTGAACGGACGCGGGCTTTCCACCACCAGGTCGGCCCCGAGCAGGGTGCGCGCCTGGTCGTCGATCGCCTGCGAAAGACTGGCGCGGAAGAGGCCGATCGCGATCAGGGCGGCTACGCCTAACGAAATCGAAATCGAGAAAAGGAGGAGCCGCCGCCGACTGGAGCGGCTGTCGCGCCAGGCCATGCGGCCGACGAATGCGAACCCGCTCGTCATTCGATCATCTTTCCGTTGCGCAGCCGGATGGTCTTTTCCGTTAGGCGGGCGACTTCGACGTCGTGCGTCACGAGGACGAGTGCGGTGCCCGCGGTCCGGTTCAACTCAAGCATGATCTCGATCACCTTCTCGCTCGTCTCGGCATCGAGGTTGCCGGTCGGTTCGTCGGCGAAGAGTATTTTCGGGCGGTTAATAAAAGCGCGCGCGAGTGCGACGCGCTGTTGTTCGCCGCCGGAAAGCTGCGTCGGATAATGATCGCTTCGTTCGCCGAGGCCGACGCGCTCCAGCAGCTCACGGCCGAGGACGCGCGCGCTCCGATCACCGCGCAACTCCAGCGGCACCGTCACGTTCTCGAGCGCGGTCAGTGTTGGAATGAGCTGAAAATTCTGGAAGACAAAACCGACCAGCTCGTTCCGCACCCGCGCGCGTTCGTCCTCACCGATCGCGCCGAGGTCGACGCCATTCAGCAGCACGGAACCGGAGGTCGGCAGATCCAATCCCGCCGCCAGGCCGAGGAGCGTGGTTTTGCCGCTGCCGGAGGGACCGAGAATCGCGCAAGTCGCGCCCGGCGCGAGCGCGAAGCAAATCTTTTCGAGCACCGTCAAGCGGCCCGCGCCGGTTGGATAGCTTTTCGTTAGGTCGCGGACCTGGAGAATTGGAAACGAGTTCATTGACGCTGCCGGGCAGCGCGGTTTGCTTACGCGATGGCGACACGGCCCGCATGGGGAAAATGATGCGACGCCAATTTGTTTGCGCGTTCCTCGCCCTCATTCTTGCGAGCTCGGCTTGCGGTGGGACGATTCTCTTTCTCGGCGACAGTTTGACGGCCGGTCTCGGGGTCGCGCCGGAGCAGGCCTACCCGGCTTTGATTGAGGAAAAGATTCGCCAAAAGAATCTTCCTTTCGACGTGGTCAACGCCGGGATCAGCGGCGACACGAGCGCGGGCGGGCTCGCGCGACTCGATTGGGTCCTGCAAAAAAAAATCGAGGTGCTTGTGCTTGCGCTGGGCGCAAACGACGGCTTGCGCGGCCTGCCGGTGGCGCAGACAAAAGCAAACCTGCAAAAGATCATCGACCGCGTCAGAGCAAAATATCCGAAGGTGAAAATCATCATCGCCGGAATGCAAATTCCTCCAAATCTCGGCCTCGAATATGCGGCCAGCTTTCGGCAGATATTCCCTGAGCTGGCGCGCGCAAATCACGCCGCCCTCGTTCCATTACTCCTCGAAGGA
>DASXDC010000049.1:0-5290 GCA_036490855.1 Chthoniobacterales bacterium | reverse complement strand
TGGGCATGTCCCACCGCTGCAGCTCCTCGGCGAACGGCCCGAGATGACCATCCAGGTCCATCGGGGTGCCGGACGGACGCGTCACGACCCAGATGATCCCGAGGTGCTCGCGTACCTCCACCGGGTGCAAGGCGCGCTCGTCGGCGGCGCTAGTCTCGACCCGCGCAGCTTCGCCCAGATCGTGCAGGCCGCTTTGCCTAACGACGTCTAGGCTAGAGCGGCGCGAGCGCGAATGCTTCGACGATCGCAATCCCAATCGGCGTCGGCCCTGTCCCGCGGACGACCGCGGTGTAACCGCCGGGAGGAAGCGTCGGGAGGACGGCCGATTCCCTCGGGTCGTTAGGCTCGAGACCTGAGTTTTCGATCTCAGTCGCCTTCGAACTGTCCTGCCAGTTATCATTGAAATCGAGCTGATTGCCATTGCTGTCGGTCAGAGTGAGAGTGGGATCGCCTAACGGATTAGCGACTCCGAAATCGGCCAGCGACGGTCCGATCGCGCGCACCAGGACGCGCTGGGAGCCGTCGCCGAAAACGAAGAAACCGCCGATCATGACGTTGTCGCCCGTCTGCACATCGCCACGAGTCGAGATGTTGAGAATGCTGGAGCCGGGAGCGGAATCGACGTCGTAGACTTCCACGATTCCAACCCCGGTCGTATCATTCGCGCCCTTCACGATCGCAGTGTAGCCGAGCCCGTCGCTGCTGGCGGGGAGAGTAAGGAGAAGCGTCGCCTCGTTAGGCTCGCTCGGCGCGAGGCCAGTATCGATGACCGCCTGCTTGTCCGCATTGTCCTGCCAGTTGTCGTTGAAAGCGATCGTGGACCCGGCGCTGTTGTGAATCTCGAGCGTCGGGTCGGCGAGGAAATTCGTGATCCCAGCCCCGCCGAGCGAAGGCCCGCGGGCGCGGATGACGACCCGTTTCGGCGTGTTCCCCTGCACGATAAATCCGCCAATCAGCGCGTTATCATCCGTCCCGACAAAGGCGCGAGTCGAGATGTTGGCGAGGTGAATCGGGTTCGGCACGATCGTGACGGCGAATGTTTGTGAGACCTGCGCGCCATCGACATCTGTGCCGGTGACGCTGATCGTAGCCGTGCCCTGCGTCTTCGGCGTCACGAGCAGGTTGCTTCCGCTGATCGCGACCGCGGCGATGCCGGGATGATCGCTCGTCGCGGTGAAGGTGAGCGGTGAGATGAAGGAAATCGCCGGAAGAGTGATGAGGTTTTCCGGGGCTGGTAAGCCGGAGGTGAAATTGCGAAGCGGCAATTGGGTAAATGCGGCGCCGTAGATACCACTCGCATCGAAAACTGGCACGGCGGCGATCGCGTCAGCCACCGTCATGCCGTCGCCGAAGATACGTCCGAAGACGGTGAATCCGCCGTCTTCCGTATCGAGATTGTTCGGCGGCCCGCCGTTGTCGGCGAGATTAATGAACCATTGGCTGGTCGCGGAGTCCGGTTGATCGGGCAGTTTCGCCATTGCGATCGTGCCCCGCTCGTTCGAAATGCCGGGTTCGTTAGGGACGGCGGTGAACGGAACGACCGTCGTCGGCTGGAAGAGCGTTGGATCCGAAGGAGTGACCGTCGCGAGATATCCGCCACTTTGGATGACAAACCCCGGGACGGAGCGGTGAACCACCAGCGGAGCGACCAGACCGGTCGTCGGATCGATCGCAAAGTAGCGTCCGGAATTGAGGTAGGCTTTGAAATTAGCCACAGTCAGAGGCGTCCGTTGATCGTAAAGCGCCACGTCGATCACCCCGAGGTCGGTCGTTAGGCAAACGCCGGTGGTGTCGGGATCGTCGAAGAAATCCGCCAGCGGAACGACCTGAGCGGCGGCGCCTTCGAGGAGGGTGGAGTCGGCGATTTGAGCCGTGACGACGGGCGCGACATTTTGGGAAAAAGCGAGCGCGGGCAGGAGGGCGAGAAGCGCGAGAAGAGGCAGAAGGCGGCGGACGAAAAACATGGGCGAGACTGGTAGCGCATTTTCCAACTTCCTCAACCAGCTCCGTCTTACTCCGGCCGTTTGATCTCGAGATAGGAACGGGATTGGACCTTGTCGGTTCCGGGTACGATCTGCTCGATCCGCATCTGTTTGAGGAACCAGCGGCCCTCGATCTTTTGCGCGGAGACGACTTCGAAGCGCTTCACGAGCTGACCTTGGAAGTTACACCCTTCCATCCGCATAATCGCGCCGCTCTCTTTGTCGACCCAGAGCAGCACGACGCCGTACTGCGCATCCTTTGCCGGCGCGAAGAGGCGCAGCTTCCAGCAACTCCGCGTCCGCAACGTATCGGAGCCGAGCACTTCCGCTTTCGGCCAATAGAGAAACTTGAGCGCCAGATCGCCGTAGGTGACGCCGGTGCCGGCGATCTTTTCGCCGAGTCGGGAAGCCGAAAATTTGCTCGTGCTCGTTTCGTGCACGAGGTCGAGCCGCGAGCCGTTTTCACCGAGCTTGAGCTGCAAGACTTCCGGCGGCTGGAAGAAAGTGTAGCGAATGAAGGGACCCGTCTGGGTGATGCGGAAAGGGACGACGGTCGCATCGGAACGCAGCTGGCCCATGAGATCGAGCTGCTGTTGCGATTGTTGCAGGCGCACCTGGCTCAGAATTTCCTGGGCCGAAGGAGTCTCGGCCTGCAGACTCGTTAGGCCAGGAAGGATCAAGAGGAGGATGGCGAGCAGGGTGTTCGGCACTTGTTTCACCGCGGCGCGCTTCTTATCGTGGCCCACCGCGCGACGCGCCGCGGCCTGATGGATCAAACGCTCTTTCATCTTATTAACGAGCAATGGACGCATCCCGTGCTCGACTTGTTCATGGCCGCGATCAGCAACCTCGACATCTGGAAGCCGCTCATCGTCCTGCTCGTGCTCTATGCGTTGATCTTCGGTGGATTCAAGGGACGCGCGCTCCTTTTTTGTCTCGGCTTCGCCTTTCTGCTCAACACCAACATGACCGGTCTGCTGAAGAAATTCGTCGACCGCCATCGGCCGAAGCAGGTCGAGCGCGTCCGGATGGTGGAGTTAGCCAAGGCGCGCCCGGAATTTCTCACTCTCTCCCGGAAGCCGAAGATCCGTTATTCGGACGAGAGCGATCGCAATCGATCGGGGCCTTCGTTTCCTTCCGGTCACGTAACGAACAATGTGACGGTCGCGGTCGTCCTCGCTTTCTTCTTCCGGCGCTGGGGCTGGCTCTATTTTCTCTTCGCGATCGCGATCGGCTGGTCGCGCGTTTATCTCGGGGCGCATTGGCCAAGCGACGTTGCGGCGACTTTTTTCCTCGCGGCGGGTGAGACCGCGCTCATCCTCGCGCTCCTCGAGACGCTCTACCGGCACTGGGTGAAACAATGGGCGCCTCAGTTTTTCGTTAGGCATCCGCGCCTCGTGGGCGACGCCATTTCATGAGCACGACACGCGCGGTCTGGATTTTCGTCCTCGGGTTGACGGCGCTGCGGCTCGCGCTCATCGGGGCGACGCAGCTCTCGCCGGACGAAGCCTACTACTGGATGTGGGCGCAGCGGCCGGCGCTTTCCTATTTCAGCAAAGGGCCCGGCGTCGCTTTCGCCATCCGCTCGAGCATAGCGATTTTTGGCGACAACGAATTTGGGGTGCGCTTCTGGAGCCCGCTCCTCGGCGCCGGCACGAGCCTGCTCCTTTACTATTTCGCGCAGCGTCTTTTTACTTCGCTCGCCGGATTCTGGACGGTGGTGGCGCTGAACGTGACACCTATTTTCAATCTCGGCAGTCTCGTCATGACGATCGATCCGCTCTCGATTTTTTTCTGGGTCGCGGCCTTCTACACCTTCTGGCTCGCGCTCGAGCGGTCGCCAAAGTTTTCCTGCTGGTGGCCGTTCACCGGATTGCTCATCGGGCTCGGTTTTCTTTGTAAATTCACGAACGCGATGGAGCTGGCCTCGATTATTCTCGTGCTCGGCATGATGCGGCGGCTGCGAGTGGAATTTCGCCGGCCGAATCTTTACCTCCTCCTGCTCGTCTTCGCCCTCTGCACGATTCCGCCGATCGTCTGGAATTCGGAGCACGCCTGGATCACGCTCGCACATCTCAAATCGCGCGGCAGCCTTGACGAAATGCCGGGCTTTCATCCGCTCGAGTTTCTCTCCTTTCTCGGAGAACATTTCGTCACCTACTCGCCGCTCCTCTTTCTCGGCCTCGCCTGGGCAACGATCGGGAGCTGGCGCCGCGCGCAGCAGAATTTCAAGGTCCTCTTCCTTCTCTGGTTCGGCCTGCCGGTCTTTTTCCTCTACGCGATTCTTTCCTTTAACAAAGCGGCCGCGCCAAACTGGGACGGGCTCGCCTTTCTCAGCCTCGCCATCCTTGCCGTCTCCTATTGGCGCGAACGCTCTGCTTCGCGCATCACAGTGCGCAATTGGACAAACGCCGCCGTCATTCTCGCCCTCCTCATGAGCGCGCTCCTCGTCGGCTGGATGTCGCATCCAACCGGAATCGAGTGGCGCAGCCATGACCCGAGCGATCGAGTGCGCGGCTGGGTCGCGCTGGCTGAGGCGGTCAATAAAGTCCGGAGAGATTTTGAAAATCGCAGTGGTCAGCCAGTTTTTCTCATCGCCGATGAACGCGATCGCGCCGCGGAGCTGGCCTTTTATCTGCCGGAGAAACGCGTCGAAGGTCCCGGGCATCCGCCGGTCTACATCCCGGAGTCACAGGACATGTTGAATCAGTTTTCCTTCTGGCCGCGCTACGATGAATTCGTTCCGCTCCCGCCGAACGCCGTCCGCGACCTGGATCAGGTCTATACCGAAGAAGAGGGCGTGAATCTTTTCACCGGGCGCAACGCACTTTACTTGCAGCTCGGGAAAAAAGAGCGGCTACCGCGCAGCATCCGGGGCGGCTTTGGGCACACCGAGTTGATCGACACGATCGAAGTGCGGACGAGCGGCCGCCTCCTGCGCGAAGTGCAAGTCTATGCCTGCTACGATTATCGGACGATGCCGCTATGATTGAGCCCATCTCAGCGCCGGCAGTCTCCGTCATCGTCCCGCTCTACAACGAGGAAGAAAACCTCCCGATTCTGCAGTCCGAACTGGCGGCCGCGCTCGCGGAAATTTCGCACGAAATCATCTTCGTCGACGACGGCTCGACCGACCAGACGCTCTCCCGCGTAATGAGCGGTCCCGGGGTGCGCCTCCTTCGTTTTGCGAAAAATGCCGGCCAGAGCGCGGCGATCTACGCCGGCGCCAATGCCGCCCGCGGCTCGGTCGTCGTCCTGATCGACGGCGACCTGCAAAACGACCCGGCCGACATTCCGCGCCTCCTCGC
>DASXDC010000048.1:0-11179 GCA_036490855.1 Chthoniobacterales bacterium | reverse complement strand
GGATTTGCTGAAGCCCTCGATTCCATCGTCGCCACAGACGGCCGTTATCATCGCGACGCCTACGTTTTCCTGCGCGACGCGCTCGATTACACGACGAAGCAGCAGAAAAAATCGAAGGGCGCGGCCGTGCGTCACGTCGCCGGTCCGGAGTTGCTGGAGGGTGTCCGGCTCTATGCGTTGAAGGAATTTGGACCAATGGCGCTGACGGTTTTTTTCTACTGGGGCGTGGAGCGCTGCGAAGATATCGGGCACATGGTTTTCAATCTCATCGGCGCCGGCATTTTCGGAAAGACCGAGCAGGATTCGATCGACGACTTCAAATCGGTCTACACCTTTCATGAAGCCTTCGTGAAACCGTTCCAGCCCGAAACGGAGCGGACGCCTGCCAAGTTCCCGCCCGCCCTGCCTGCGCCCAAGCTTTCATGAACGGAGCGCGTCCGGGCCGTTCGCTTCCTCTGCCATGCTGACCACCGATCGCCTGCAAGTCGCGCCGTCGAATAGTTCCGCGACCATCACCTTCCCGCCGGTGACGGCGCAGAAATGGACCCTGCCTAACGGCCTAACGATTATCCTGCAGATCGATCGGAGCGCGCCGGTGGCGAGCGTGCAGGCTTGGTGCGGGACCGGGAGCATCGACGAGTGCAGTCATCTCGGGGCCGGCCTCTCCCACATCCTCGAGCACATGCTTTTCAAGGGAACGAAGAGACGCACCACGAACGCGATCGCGCAGAGCGTGCAGGACGAAGGTGGCTACATCAACGCCTACACCTCCTTCGATCGGACGGTTTATTGGATCGACGTGCCGAAAGAGGGCGTAACGAGCGCGCTCGATATCCTGGCCGACGCGATGATGAACTCGACATTGCCGGCGGAGGAATACGTGAAGGAACAGGAAGTGATTCGGCGGGAATTTGCGATGGGCCAGGACGATCCCGATCGGATGGTTGGGCAACTGATGTTTCGCACCGCCTTTCAACGGCATCCCTATCGGCTGCCCGTGATCGGGGAGATCCAGATTTTCGACCAGCTCAGGCAAGAGGACGTGATGGGTTATTACCGGAGCCGGTACGTGCCTAACAATATTACCTTCGTCGTGGTGGGCGACGTCGATGCCGGCCAAATCTCCGAGCAGCTCGCGAAGTATTTTGCCGACTTCCCGGCGCGCGCTCTCGAGCCGCGATACATTCCGCAGGAACCTCCGCAGCAGGGACGCCGCGAGGTGAATGAAGAGTTTTCCACCGAATTAACCCGGCTCGCGCTAGCCTGGCATGTCCCCGAGATCACCCATCCGGATGTGCCGGCGCTCGATTTGCTTTCGACGATTCTGGGCGACGGGCGCAGCTCGCGCCTCTATCGCCGTGTGCGAGAAGAGGCGGGGCTGGTTTATGGAATCGCGGCCTTCTCCTACACGCCTGGCGATCCCGGTTTGCTCGGGATCGACGCGACGCTCGAGCCCGCAAATCGGGTCGAGACGGAGCGGCTGACTTTGCAGATCGTAGGCGAGATCCAGGAAAACGGGGTGACGGAGGGGGAACTGGCGAAGGCAAAGAAGATTTCGTTAGGGCATTCGTTAGGCTCGCTCACCACCATGCGCGGCCAGGCCTCGGATCTCGGTTCAAACTGGTTTGTGACCCGCAATCTAAATTTTACCCGGGATTATCTCGAAGCACTGCAAAAGGTCTCGCGGGCCGATGTTCAGAGAGTCGCCGCGAGATATCTGGTGGAGGAGAATTTGACCATCGTCTCGCTCAACCCGCACGGCACACTGGCCGCGAAAACGGCCGAAGCAGTCGCAGTCTCGGCGGGCGAAGTGGAAAGGTTCGAGCTCGCCCACGGCCTGCGACTTCTCGTTAGGGAAGATCCCCGGCTTCCGCTCGTCTCGATCGTCGCGGTCTTTCGCGGAGGTCTGTTGGCGGAAACGCCGGCAACCAACGGCATCACCCGCCTGATGGCGAAGGTGCTCTTGAAGGGCACGACCAATCGGACCGCGGAGCAGATCGCCGACACGATCGACGCCATCGGCGGCAGTCTCGGGAGCGACGCCGGCAACAACAGCTTTAGCATTTCGCTCGACGTGACCGAGCCGGACTTCCGCCTCGGCGCGGAATTGCTCTGCGATATTTTGCTGAGCGCGACGATGCCGGAAAAAGCGGTGACGCGGGAGAAGGAAGCGCAACTCGCCAGCATCCGCGACGAGGAGGAACACCTCACGAGTGTGGCGCGCAACATTTTGCGGCGCGCTCTTTTCCGGGATCATCCCTACGCCTTGAGAGGGAAGGGCAGTCCGGATGCAGTCGGTCGGCTGAGGCAAACGGATCTGCTTGCTTTTCGCGATCGTTATCTCGTCGGACGCAACGGTGTGATCTCCGTCTTCGGGAACGTCAAAGCTGAAGCGGTGGTGCGTTTTTTCGAGGATGCGCTCGAGACGATGCCGTCAGGCGAGCTTGCTCTTGTTCTGCCGCCGTCGCCGCCTGCGCTCGAGCGCACGATTGCCGTCGAGGAGTTGAAAGAGAAGGCGCAAGCAGTCTTGATGGTCGGCTACCGCGGGGCGGACATGTTCAGTCCCGATCGTTATGCACTGGAGTTGATCGATGAGGCGAGCAGCGATCTCGGGTCACGTTTTTTCGTGCGCATTCGGGAGGAGATGGGCCTCGCCTATTACGTTGGCGCGAGTCAGATGCAAGGGCTGGTGCCGGGGCTCTTCGCCTTCTATCTCGGCACCGACCCGGCGAAGCTCGAGCTGGTGCAGGCGGCGCTGCTCGATGAAATCCAGCGCCTGGCATCGGCAGGCCTAACGAGTGCGGAACTGCTCCGGGCGAAGAAGAAATTGATCGGCCAACAGCGTATCGCCAATCAGAGCAACGAGTCGTTTGGCTACATGTCTGCGCTCGACGAACTCTATGGGCTCGGCTTCGATTATCATCTGCATCTTGAGCGGGAGATCGAATCGATCACGACCGCCGACATCCAGCGGGTCGCGGCCAAATATTTTCAGGAGCCGTACGTTCTCGCAACCGTCCGGCCGGCGCGTAAAGTCTAGTTTTCCCGCTCGCAACCACAGCAACCACAATACCGATATGGCCGAAGTCCAAACTACCAATCAATCTGGAGAATTAACCCAGCGCTTCATCGAGTTCGTGATGATGCAGGCACAGAACGCCGCCCTTTTCCTCGGTCAAATCCCAAACCCACAAACCGGCGAGACGGAGGTGAACTTGCAGGTAGCGCGGATGTTCATCGATCAACTGGCGATGATCCAAGAAAAAACGCGTGGCAATCTTTCCGGCGAAGAATCGACCGTCCTGCGCAACGCACTTTCGAATCTCCAGATGCTTTTCGTTGAGGCCTCGCAGGGTAAGTCCGGCCGTTCCACATCACCGCTCGAATCAGCGGAGGCGGAATCCATTCCCGCCTCGAGCGAAACGGCCGAAGGTCCGGCGGCGTCGTCCGAACCCTCGCCGTCCAGCGCCGCGGAGTCCGAGTCAAAGAAGAAATTTACGAAGAGCTACGGCTCGTAGTCGCGGCTAGTTGTTTTCGAGGTTGTAGACTTCGACCAGCGCGATGCCGCTCGTCGCTCCGGTGTCGCGGATCATCGCGGTGTAACCGCCGGGTGCCAGGGTGGCGACAATGGCCGCTTCACGATTGTCGGACGGAGGGACGCCGGAATCGAGAATCTGTTGCTCTTGGCTACTGCGCCAGTTGTCGTTCGAAAAGATCAATGCCCCGTTTCCATCGTAGACTTCCAGCTCCGGATCAGTCAGCGCGTTCGGTACTCCGGCTGCAACCAGAGACGGTCCGATGCCGCGGATGATGACTTTGGTCGCTTCGTCGCCACCGATGATAAAGCCGCCGATCATGACGCCATTACCGGCGCTGACTTCACCTCGAGTGGAGATGTTGCTGATGCGTGAGCTGGCCGGGTCGAGATCGAAGAGTTCGACGAGGCCGACGCCCTCGGCGCCATTCGCGCCACTCAGAACGCCGGTGTAAACCCCGGGAGGCAACGTCGCGCTGATGAATGATTCTTTTCCGCTGAGCGGTTTCAATCCCGGCGGGATGAGACTAGGCGGCAGCGATGCGCAGTCGTCATTTTGGGCGATGAGGCGGCCTGTCGAGTCATATAGTTGAAGCACCGGATCACTCAACACGTCGGTCACGCCTGCATCGGCGAGCGAAGGTCCGATCGCGCGCAGCACAACCTTTTTCGGCAGGTCGCCGGTGATGATAAAACCACCGATCATCACGCTTGAGCCACTCGCGACATGGGCGCGGGTCGAGACGTTGAGCAGCACTTTGGAAGGAGTGGGCCCGACCAGCGGGGGAGGGGTAGCAGATGGTCCCGGAGTCGGTGTTGGAAGCGGCGGAGGCTTTACGCCTGCGAACCAGGACGAAAGGAAAGTAAGAGCCTGATCCTTGATCGTTGCCCAATAGGCGAAGGCATGTTGATCGCCGGGAAGCGTGAGCGCCCAGTAGTTGGTCAACCTGAGCGCGTCGAGCGCGTCGGTCATGTCGGCCAGTTGGCTGTAGGGCATCGGGTCTTGCGCGGAGTGCACAAGGAAAAGCGGAGCGATGCTTGTGTCGGCCAGGTAGGCGGGTGACGCGGCGCGCAACTCGATCGTCTGCGTCGTGTCGACTCCCACATAGTTGGTCACGTTTTTCGAAAAAACGCCAAGACCGGGATTGGGACTAAAATCTGAAGCGTCATATAACCCTGAGAGGCTCACGCCGACATCGATCCGATCCTGTCCGACCGTGCCGGTGGCGGCGACAAAAGCTGTTTCATAGCCGCCGGCGGATCCGCCGACCGCGCCGACCTGTCCGTTACAACGCGGGTCAGAGCGCGCCGCGAGAACGGCGAGCTTAACGTCATCGGATTGCTGCGGGAACCGCCCATCGGAAACCTGACCAGCGAGCGCTCCAGGAGGCGCGAGGCGATATTCAACCGAGAAGGCAATGTAACCTGCAGCCGCCAGATCGCGCCCGCAGGTGATTGATTCGGGTGCGCTAGTCGGCGAGCCCTGTGTGAAACCGCCGCCATGGATCACCAGCACGGCCGGCCAGGGACCGGTGCCCTCCGGTGTATAGACAGTCCAGTGAAGTACGGTGCCGTCAGCGGCGGTGGCGAAGGATTCGGATGGTTCACCGACGGTCGCTTGAGCGAGAGAAATTGTTCCGGCGACCAGCAGGAGACAGCCAAGGCGTGTAAGAAGGCGGAGTGTATAGTTCATGGCAATAATTATTGTAGTTATAGCAATGCTCGTGCCGCGTTTTTCCCGGAATTGCATTTCCGCGTGGAAAAATTTGGTTCTCAGAGAACGCCGCCAAACGACGACGGTGTCAGGGAGGCGAGAGGAACGCCTCGGCGGCTATTCGAAGAGCAAACTCTCGGTGCCGTAGCCGGGGAGATGAATTTTGCGTTGAAAAGTCAGACCCAGTTTTTCGAGGAGCCGAATCGAGATCCGATTCTCTGGCGCGGTCACGCCCGAAATTTTCGGCAGCCCGAGAACTTCGTGTCCATAGCGCATGCAGGCCAGGGCCGCTTCGTAGGCGAAGCCTTGTCCGCAAAATCGGTCGAGAACGGCAAAACCAACATCCGGGTGCTCCAGTGTCTCCCGCTTTACCACTCCGCAGATTCCAACCGACTCGCCCGTGCCTCTTAATTCCATGCGATAAAACCCGAATCCAAGCTGCTCATAGCTGGGAAGGATCTTCTCCTGGAGGTATTGCGCTGCGTCCTCCGCGGTACGTAAGCCGCGATCGGCGACGAACTGAATGAATCCCGGCTCGTTCATCAACTCGAGCATGAAATCCGCATCACCAATCGTGAGCTGTCGCAGGACCAATCTTTCAGTGTCGAGAATTTGCATCCGCAGCGCGAGGCAACCTTCCCGGGTGCACCGCGCGTATTGCTAACGTGCCTACCGCCGCCCGCAAGCTCGCAAGCGAAAAGAAAAAAATCGCGGAACTGGAAATCGTAACTGATCCGGTGGAGGCGGCCGAGGAAGCGGGGTTACGTTATGTGAGCGACGACCGGCCCGGTTACACCCGCAAACGTCGCGGGAAAAAATTTGTCTACTTCGATACCGACGGCAAAGAAATAAAGGACGAAACGCGTATCCTGCGTCTCAACCGCCTCGCGATCCCCCCCGCCTATACTGAAGTGTGGATCTGTCCTTCGCCTAACGGCCATCTGCAGGCGACGGGACGTGATGCCCGCGGGCGAAAGCAGTACCGCTATCACGAGCGTTGGCGCGAAGAACGGGACGAAAACAAGTACGAAAAGATGGTCATCTTCGGCCAAGCGTTGCCGAAGATTCGGCGCCGGCTCAATCGCGACCTGAAGCGGCGCGGATTGCCGCGCGAAAAAATCATCGCAACTGTCGTGCAGCTCCTCGAGCGGACGTTCATTCGCGTCGGGAACGAAGAATATGCGAAGGAAAACAGATCGTTTGGTTTAACGACGATGCGAAATCGCCACGTCAAGGTGCGCGGCGACAAAGTGCGTTTCCAGTTTCGCGGCAAGAGTGGCCAGGATCACGACATCGACACTGAGGACCACCGGGTCGCTCGCATCGTCCGGAAACTGCAGGAGCTGCCCGGCCAGGAAATTTTTCAATACCTCGACGAGAAGGGCGAGCGCCACCACGTCACTTCCGACGATGTGAACGAGTATCTTCGCGAAGTGACCGGCGAAGATTTTACGGCCAAGGACTTTCGCACCTGGGCTGGAACGGTCATGGCGGCGATGGCCTTGCAGCACCAGAAGGCTTTTGAGAATAAATCTCAGGCGAAGAAAAACATCAGAGATGCGATCACAGCCGTCGCGAAGATTCTCGGGAACACGCCGGCGGTCTGTCGCAAGTGCTACGTCCACCCGGCCGTGCTGGAAAGTTATCTCGACGGGAATCTGATCGAAGGATTGAAGAACCGGACACAGGAAGCGCTCGCGGATTCGTTCGAAGACATGCGCTCAGAGGAAGCCGCCCTTCTGGCATTTTTGCGCGAGAAGCTGGCGAAAAAGAGCTGAGCCACGCCGGTTGCGGTTTCCGGCCGCGAAGCGGATGGGTAAATCCATGTCGGAGGAGAGCGTGCCTGATCTTTCGATTCGCCCCGCGACGGCAGCGGATGTCGCGACAATTCTCGCCCTGATCCGCGACCTGGCTGAATATGAACGCGCGCCTAACGAAGTCGTGGCAACGGAAAGTGCTCTCGCAGAAGCGCTCTTCGGCGCGCATCCGGCAGCGGAAGTCCTCCTTGGGGAAGAGGCCGGGAAACCGGTATGCTTCGCTCTCTTCTTCCACAATTTCTCCACCTGGATGGGCCGACGCGGCGTTTACCTCGAGGATTTATTCGTGCAGCCGGAGAAGCGCGGCAAAGGCTATGGTCGTGCGCTCCTCGTGCGCCTCGCGCAGATCGCGGCGGAGCGGAATTGCGGGAGAATGGAGTGGGCGGTGCTCGATTGGAACGAACCTGCGATCGAGTTTTATCGCAAACTCGGCGCTCGGCCTAACGAGGACTGGACCATCTTTCGCCTGACGCGCGAGGGGATCGGGAATCTTGCGCGCGATCTTTGAGAGGATTTCGCGGGCGCCCACCCTTAGACGCCCGCGATTCCTTCCCCCTACGAATTATTCCGCCGGCAAACAAACAGACGAGCCCGGGCAGACGATAAAGTTCCGTGGAGCCCGATTTCATGTGTCATCATTTAACGACGCGCTGGCGGCGGGGACCGTTCAAACATTTTCGGCGTGAAGGATGATGAAGAAATCCGAAACGAACTCACCGCGGATTGAGGACTACGGCTTCGTCAGCGATACGCAGAGCGGCGCGCTGATCTCCCGCGACGGATCGGTCGACTGGCTCTGCCTGCCGCGGTTCGATTCCGGCGCCTGTTTCGCGGCATTGTTAGGCGAAAAGAAAAACGGCTGCTGGAAGCTAACGCCAAAGGAAAAGGCGACGAAGCGTGAGCGGCGCTATCGAGGCGATAGCCTCATCCTTGAGACGGAGGTGCAGACGGGCGAAGGAAAGGTGCGCTTGATCGATTTCATGCCGCCACGCGGAACGAATCCCGACATCGTCCGGATCGTGGAAGGGCTCGAGGGGAAAATGACGATTCGGATGGAATTGATCATCCGTTTTGATTACGGCTCGATCGTTCCCTGGGTGCGGCGGCGCTACGGAGGCCTGGAAGCGATCGCTGGTCCGGATGCGCTTATTCTCCACACGCCGATCGAAACCCACGGCGAAGATCTGATGACGGTGGCGGAATTCACCGTCACGAAAGGCGATCGGGTGCCCTTCGTGCTGACTTGGTTTGCTTCCCACGAAGCGCCGCCGCGCGAGGTTGACGCAGAGCTCGCGCTGCAGGACACAGAAAGCTACTGGAACGACTGGTCTCGCCACTGCACCCACGCCGGTCCGTGGCGCGATGCGGTGATGCGATCCCTGCTTACTCTGAAGGGCCTCACTTACGGGCCGACCGGCGGAATTGTCGCCGCGCTCACCACTTCACTCCCGGAGGAAGTTGGCGGAGTGCGCAATTGGGATTACCGCTTCTGCTGGCTGCGCGACGCAACCTTCACTCTCTTCTCGCTTCTCGGCGCCGGTTTTCAGGAGGAAGCGAAAGCGTGGCGCGAGTGGCTCCTGCGCGCGATCGCCGGGAGTGCGTCGCAGTTGCAAATCATGTACGGCGTGCGCGGCGAGCGGCGACTGATCGAGCATGAGCTGAATTGGTTGAACGGCTATGAAGGCTCGCGTCCGGTGCGCGAAGGGAATGCGGCCGCGAATCAGTTCCAGCTCGATGTCTACGGCGAGATCATCGACGCGATGTATCACGCGCAACGAGCCGGGATCGAAGCCACCGAGCCGGAGTGGCGAATGCAGGTCGCGCTCCTGAAGTTTCTCGAAACGAAATGGCCCGAGCCGGATGAAGGCATCTGGGAGATTCGCGGCGAACCACAACAGTTTACTCACTCCAAAGTGATGGCCTGGGTGGCGTTCGATCGCGCGGTCAAGCTGGTCGAGAACTTCAGCTGCGCGGCCGACGAGAATCTGGGGCGCTGGAAAAAACTGCGCGATAAGATCCATCGCGAAGTCTGCGAGAAAGGCTATCACCCGAAGAAGAAGGCCTTCACCCAGACCTACGGCTCGGAAGCACTGGATGCGAGTGCGCTCATGATTCCGCTCGTTGGCTTCCTGCCCGCCCACGACGAGCGCGTCCGCGGAACGATCGAGGCTATCGAGCGCGAATTAGTGCAGGATGGATTCGTCCTGCGCTATCGTCCGCAGGAGTGCAAAGTGGATGGGCTGCCCGGAAGCGAAGGCGTTTTTCTTCCCTGCTCGTTCTGGCTGGCCGATTGCCTGCATCTCATCGATCGTAAAAAAGATGCGCGGCTCCTCTTCGAGAGGCTGCTCGACTTGCGCAACGACCTCGGCCTTCTCTCCGAGGAATATGATCCCAAGCACGAACGGCAGTTGGGAAATTTTCCGCAAGCCTTTACCCACGTCGGGCTCGTCAACACCGCACAGGCACTCTCCGATGAACCGGATGGCGCGATCGAGCAGCGAAAACGGGCCTGAATTTTTCAACATCCTAACTGAGCTCGACACCCGAAGAATGAGAGGACGCGGCCGTCGCCGCTTTTTTTTGGATGCATCAAATCACGCGTAATGAACCCAACCTCGTTACCGTTCGGGCGACCGGCAAACTAACTCAGGAGGACTACAACCAGCTTATCCCCGTCTGGCAGCGCCTGATCGATGAGGAAGGATCGATGCGCCTGCTTTTCGTTATGGAGGATTTTCATGGGTGGAAGCCGGGAGCGGCCTGGGACGATTTTCGCTTCGACGCCGGCCATTCGCACGAGGTGGAGCGCGTCGCGATGGTGGGCGAGAAAAAGTGGCAGGCCTGGCTGGCAAAACTCGGGGCCATTTTCATGCCGGAACGAGTCCGCTATTTCGATCTGGCGGCTCTGGCTGAGGCCGAGCGCTGGGTGCGGGCGCGCTAGAGAAGACGAGCCCGGACATGGCCCAGATCTTCGCTCGTAGCGCAAACGTCCGTTCGAAGGTCATTATTGTCCTCGTGGTCGTGCTGGTCTGCGGCGCAGGTTGGACCACCTACGCGATTTTCTGGTCGCCTTACACCACCTACGTCGACGTTCCGCTCGAGCAGCCGGTGCCCTTCAGCCATAAACATCATGTCGGCGACGACGGGATCGATTGCCGCTATTGCCATACCTCGGTCGAAAAATCCTCCTTCGCCGGCATCCCAAGCACGCACGTTTGCATGACCTGCCATTCGCAGCTCTGGAATGAAACACCCACCCTCGCGCCGGTCCGGGCGAGCCTAACGAGTGGAAAACCGTTGCGCTGGAACCGGGTCAACGACCTGCCCGACTTCGTTTTTTTTAACCACAGCATCCACGTCAATAAGGGCGTCGGCTGTTCCACCTGCCACGGCGCAGTCGACAAAATGCCACTCACCTGGCGGGCACAAACGCTTTACATGAAGTGGTGTCTCGAGTGCCATCGCGCGCCGCAAAATTACATCCGCCCTTGCGACCAAATCTACAATCTTGATTGGCAACCGCCGGCCGATCAGGAAAAGCAAGCCGCCCGCCTCATCCGGCAGTACCAGATCGATACGACCGGTCGCCTAACGAACTGCTCCGTCTGTCACCGATGAACGAGCAACCGAAAATGTGGCGCAGCCTGGAGGAACTCGCGGCGACTCCCGGGTTCGAGGAGATGCTCCATCGA
Source organism: Chthoniobacterales bacterium (assembly GCA_036490855.1). Taxonomy (GTDB): domain Bacteria; phylum Verrucomicrobiota; class Verrucomicrobiia; order Chthoniobacterales; family UBA10450; genus Palsa-1392. Next base: position 421 of record DASXDC010000048.1, on the reverse strand, counting down.
GAATTTCCACGCGGCGCCTCGGAGTGGACTAACGAAATGCAGCGGCGCGATTTCCTCCGTCTGATGGGCGCCTCAGTCGCGCTCGCCGGGCTCGGCGCTTGCACCAAGCAGCCGATCGAAAAAATCGTGCCCTACGTCGATCGGCCGGAGGAAGTGATCCCGGGAAAACCGATCCGTTTCGCCAGTGCGACAAGCTTTTGCGGTTTTGGCCAGGGGATCGTGGTCACGAGTTACGAGGGCCGTCCGACCAAGATCGAAGGCAACCCGGACCATCCCGCGAGTCGCGGTGCGACTTCCGTCTGGGCGCAGGCCGATGTGCTCGATCTCTACGATCCGGATCGGGCCAAAGTCCTGATGAATGGTGATTCGGGCGCGACTTGGGGAACATTTCTCGATCGGCTCAAGGTCGCGCTCACCGGGC
>DASXDC010000047.1:0-2275 GCA_036490855.1 Chthoniobacterales bacterium | reverse complement strand
GCGGCCAAGGCGCCACTTTCACGATCACCTTGAACGCGATCGAGACTTCACTGCTCGATGGTCCGGCCACTTATCTCGCGGGCGAATTAGCGGAGAGTATCGGCTCAGAAATCCTTCTCGTCGAAGATCACGACGACACGGCTCGCGTCCTGCGCCGTATCCTGACGAAATCCGGCCATCGCGTCGGACTCGCCCGGAGCCTGGGCGAAGCTCGCGCTCTCGCCGCCGAAAGACGCTTCGATCTTGTGATCAGCGATCTCGGTTTGCCCGATGGGAGTGGGCTGGAATTGATGCAGCATCTGAGCGCGAACTACGGTCTGCGCGGGATCGCGCTGAGCGGCTTCGGCACCGATGAAGACCTCGCGGCGAGCCGGGCCGCTGGCTTCAGCGTGCATCTGACGAAGCCGGTCGACTGGGAACGGTTGAAGGAAGCAATCGCGAACCTAACGAGTCGGCTGGAATCGCTTCCTTTCGACGATCGTTAGTCGAGGTGGGCCGCCGCGCGTTCCCGGCCTTCCAGCTCCAGCACCATCCGTTTGATGTGGCGATACTTCGTGTGTGAAGCGAGATGGCGCAGGCTTTCCTCCGGATCGCCCCATTGCACGACCTGAATGAGTTCCTGGCGCGCGCCCCAGCTGTCCATGTCGCGCGGTGTCGCCATGTAAAGGTCGATCGTGTTCCGCCCCGCAAGCGCCCAGCCGTAATCTTCCACCCGGTAAAGTTGTCCGGTCGAGACAACGCGAAAGATTGTCCCCGCCGGCCAGCGCGCCCAATCGGCTGCGGCGCTGCCGTAGATTTGCCGCGAGAAGTTATCCTGCAGGAACGGCTGCGGCCGCGCGATGTAGGCGACGCGCTGATAGCCGTTTTCCGGCCCGCGAAAAATCTGCTCCTGCGCGACCGGGAGTGCGCGCGGTACACTCGCCTCCGGCGCCGCGTGCAGGACTCCGCCAAGAGCAGTGCGGTTCCCGTACTGTTCGTGATCCGCTTCGGTGTGGGTATAAGCGGTCGTGCGCACCTGCTGGAAATTTGTCCGGGCCAGTGGCGGCTCGTAGGCAGGCAGATGGCGGCCGGTGCTGCACGCGCCTAACGACAGGGCGGCGATGGTGGCGAGGAAGGCAGGTTGGATTCGCATTCCCACGAAGATGCGAACTTATTAACAGTTATTCACAAGACCGACAAGAGCGCGTTTTCTCGCCCTGCCAGCCTCCGGATTGCGCCATCGTTGCTTTGCCCGAAATTGCACGATGCTCGCCAAGTTTGCCGATCACGTTTCGTCCACCCTCGAGGAAATCAAAGCGCAGGGTCTCTATAAAACCGAACGCATCATCACCGGCCCGCAGAACGCGGAGATCCCGATCGCCGACGGGCGGCGCGTGATCAATCTCTGCGCGAACAATTATCTCGGTCTGGCCGATCATCCCGCACTCATCGCGGCCGCCAGGGAGGCGCTCGAGACGCGCGGTTTCGGGATGGCGAGCGTGCGCTTTATTTGCGGGACGCAGGACATTCACAAGGAACTGGAAAATGCCCTAACGACCTTTCTCGGGACAGAGGACACGATCCTTTATCCCTCCTGCTTCGACGCCAATGGCGGGCTCTTTGAGACGTTGTTAGGCACGGAGGACGCGGTCATTTCCGATGAGTTGAATCACGCCTCGATAATCGACGGTGTGCGCCTCTGCAAAGCGCAGCGTTACCGCTACAAGAACTCCGATATGAACGATCTCGAGGCGCAGTTGCAGGCGGCGGAGGGAACTCGCTTCCGTCTCATCGCGACCGACGGGGTTTTTTCGATGGACGGCACGATCGCAAACCTGAAAGGCATTTGCGATCTGGCGGAAAAATATCAGGCAATGGTGATGGTCGATGACGCGCATGCAGCCGGTTTCATCGGGAAAACCGGCCGCGGCACGCCGGAGTACTGCGGAGTGCAGGGGCGAGTGGATGTCATCACCGGCACCTTAGGCAAAGCGCTCGGCGGGGCGAGCGGCGGCTACACGAGCGGGCGGAAGGAGATCGTCGCGCTTCTCCGGCAACGTTCGCGGCCCTATCTTTTTTCCAACACCGTCGCGCCGCCGATCGTGGCGGCTTCCCTAAAGGCGCTCGATCTTCTCTCCCGCTCGACCGAGCTGCGCGACAAACTGGAGGAGAACACAAAATTCTTCCGCGCCGCCCTGACGGAAAAGGGCCTAACGATCAAGCCGGGAACGCATCCGATCGTGCCGATCATGCTGGGAGACGCTGCGCTTTCACAGAAATTCGCCAACCGCATCCT
>DASXDC010000046.1:0-4215 GCA_036490855.1 Chthoniobacterales bacterium | reverse complement strand
CGTGTTCGCCGCCCAAATCGCCTCCTTAATTCGCTTCGGCGCGCGGCTCGCCGCGAAAGCGATGCCGTGGCGCAGGATCGCGCGATCACCGGAAACGGTCGGCCCCTGACGCGATCGTTCCGCTTCGGGCGCCGTTGCCTCGTCCCTTTCGGAATTCTGATCTGCATCCGTGAGGCCGGACTCCCTCGCGCGCGGCGGTCTGGCCTCATCAGCACGCGGCACCATGTAGGCGACGGGCACCGATTGACCGTCCGCTACTGATTCGCTTCGGGGAATTTCATGCCCGCGTTGCGCGAGATGGAGTGGCGTGGTCGCGAGGACCGCGATCGCGCGCGGCGCATGCAATGCGACTGGAGCAGCGACCGCGTGAACCACCGAGCGCGCGACGCGAAAAGGCTGAAGGACAATCTGAACTGGGCGGGGCTTATGATGCCGCCGTGTCCGCGCACTGGCAGGAACAATTGCGGAAAGCACGATCAGCGCGCTGACGCAGCAGATCGAAAATCGTCGCGACGATTTGAGACAAGGGGCCTGCACCCCTCTGGTAAGAAGCTGGACTCGCGCCAGTCTCCGGAAAAAGAAGCATCACTCTTGCTGATCTGCGCTTGCGGAAGATTCGCCCCCCCCCCCGAAGCCACCGATGGACAAAGCGATCGCGCGTCGAAAAGCGTGACTCCGGCCTGCCCGTAGCTACTCTCTGCGATCGAGTGCTCGTCGCATGACATTGTCCTCTCACCAGAGTCGAGCGACTTAAACAGCCAGCGATGAAGTGGCCTTCCTTTTTTGCCGAGCTTAAACGACGCCACGTTTATCGTGCGGCCGTCGTTTATGCGATGACGAGCTGGCTCCTCATCCAGGTCGCGACCCAAGTTTCTCCATTTTTCTCCATCCCGAATTGGGTCGTTAGGCTGATCATTATCCTCCTCGTGGCCGGCTTCCCGCTCGCCGTCGCTCTGGCCTGGGCCTTTGAGCTGACGCCACACGGGATCGTGAAGACGGACGAGCTTCCGGTCGAAAAAACGGGCCGTTGGCCACTCGTCCACCAGATTTATACCGGCGTTATCGGTGTCCTCGCGATCGCAATCGCGGTCCTGCTTTACCTGCGGTTTTCTCCGCAGCATCGGCAGACGGTCGAGGGCGTCTCGCCGAAGAGCATCGCCGTTCTTCCCTTTGAAAATTACAGCGCAGAAAAAGAGAACGCTTATTTTGCCGACGGCATCCAGGACGATCTCCTGACGAACCTGGCCAAGATCCAGGCGCTCACCGTCATCAGCCGCACGAGCGTGATGAGGTATCGCGACGCCGGCACGCGTGACATCCGGGAAATTGGTAAGTCGTTAGGCGTGGCCAACATTCTCGAGGGGAGCGTACGGCGGGAGAAAGACCAGGTGGCGGTCAATGTCCAGTTGATCGACGCGGAGCGCGATCGCCATCTCTGGGCGCATCGTTACACTCGCACGATCGAGGATTCGTTAGGCTTGGAAGGTGAACTCGCGACCGAGATCGCGGAAGCCCTCCGCGCCCGCCTCACGCCCGAGGAAAAAGTGCGGGTCGAAAAGAAGCCGACGCAAAACACGGAAGCTTATCTCCTTTATCTTAGCGCGCTCCCCCGCGAGCAGGGACCGGATACGCTCCTGCGGGATTATCGGCAGGCGGTCGATCTTTATTCGAAGGCGATCGCGCTCGACCCGAATTTCGCGCTCGCCCGCGCCCATCTCGCTTCCACCTGCGCGGAAATTTTCCACTTCCACGAGCCGCTCGATTCCTGGAAAAGCCGGGCGCGAAGCGAAGCCGAGACTGCGCTTCGTCTCCAGCCCGACCTGGGCGAAGCGCACTTCGCGCTCGGCCAATGCGCCTTTTGGTTCGACGAGGATTATGGACGTGCCCTCGATGAGTTTGCCACCGCGCAAAAGATTTTGCCTAACGACAGCAACATCGGCGCCTACGTCGCGGCGATCCGCCGCCGCCAGGGGCGCTGGGAGGAAGCGCTCGCCACCTACGAGCGGATGGAAAAGCTTGATCCGCAAAATCCAAACATCATCCGCAACGTCCTCTTCACCAACAGCTCCATGCGCCGCTGGCCGCAGGCCGCCCAGGCCGCCGCGCGCTTCCGCGCCGTCGCGCCGGATTCCGTCGTCGCGAAAATCCAGTCCGGTTATATCGAATTCCAGTGGAAAGGAGAAACCGGCGCGCTGCAACGCTGGCTGACGGGAATCAAGCCGGGAAATGATCCGGATGGCATCCTGACCTGCGTGCGCTGGGAAGGGGCGATGCTGCAACGGAATTTCGGCGCCGCGGCTGATATTCTAGCCAACTCACCGACGACGGAATTTTCCTATCTCAACGGTGGCCTGCAGCCGAAAAGCTTTCTTCTCGGCATCACAGCTCTGGCGCGAGGCGACGCCGTCGCCGCGGGGAAGGATTTTGCGGCAGTCGCGCCGGAGTTCGAAAAAGCGGTCGAGGAAGCGCCCGAGGCTGCAGCGCGCCACGCCAACCTTGGTCTCCTCTACGCCTTCATGGGCCGACGCGACGCAGCGCTGCGCGAAGGCCGTCTCGCGGTCGAGCTCAAGCCACTGGCAAACGACGCCAATGATGGCGCGATCATGCTTTGCTACATGGCGTTGATCTACGCACGGGTAGGCGAAAATGATCAGGCCATCCCGCTTATCGAGCGCCTTCTTAAGACTCCCGGCGCGGTCGATAGCGTCGACTACAGCATCACGCCTAACGACCTCAGGTTTCGCTGGGAATGGGATCCGCTGCGCCAGGACTCGCGGTTCCAAAAACTGCTCGCGCTTGCTGGCGCTCGTTAGGCGGAATAACCCCAGGCCGCCAACTCCGTCCCGATTTCGCGGACGAAGAGGGCCTGCAATTCGGCCGGAAGTTTCTCCCGCCACTGCCCGCTTTTCCCGACCCGGAGGAATTTCGCCCGGCCGGTTTCGCCGCTCTCCAGGAGCGCTTCCCTCTTGCGTGCGAATGACTGGTTCTCGACTGCTCTCCTGATTTCCTCCCGGCTCCGCACCAGCTCGAGAAACTGGAGAAGCCGCGCCGATTCCTCCTCCGGTCGCGCGAGCAGATCCTCGTAGCGCACGATCGGCAGGCCGGCTTTTTGATAAGGCTGCCAGTGATCGCACCACGAAATGCGCACCCAATTATGAACCGAAGCCGAACCATGCAGGAGCGCCTCTGTCATCCGCTCGAGCCGGTAATTTTCCCTAACGAGAAGCGGATAGAGAGTATGGCGATAGAGTTTTTCGCCGCGCCGGAGACTGCGGAAAAGATTCGCCAGCCGCGGAAAGCGATCGAATTGAAAATAATTCGCGGCCGAGATCGCGATGTCGCGCGGATCGCGCAGAATGTAGATAATCCGCTTCGCGGGATCGTTAGGCAAGATCTCCAGCTCAGCCAGTTGGTGATGCGATTTATAGCACCGAAAATCCGAGAGGCGATCCTCGCCTTCCACTGCGATCTCTTTTTTTTCGGACTTCCAAAAACCGCCGACCGGACAACCGACGAGCTCGGCGACGAGCCGCGTCGCCCAAGTGCAGCCGCTTTTCGGATAGCCAACGACGATGATCTTCTTCATCCCAACGCCACAAGGAGGACGACAGTCAGTCGGTCGACCGCAGTTCGCGAAAGGCGCTCCCGAGGTGGTCGAGCAAATCCGTCGGGAGAAGCGACTCCTCGCTCGCGCTGCCCTGGAAGATCGCGATCTCCGCGGCACGGCCGCAGACCCAGGCGCCGATACGTGCGGCGGCGTTAGGCGCGACTTTCGCTCCGAGGAGCCCGGCGCAGACGCCGGTCAGGACGTCGCCCATTCCGCCCGTCGCCATTCCAGGATTGCCAGTCGTGTTGTAGCTCAGCGGATGGCCGGCTTCGGCGACAATGGTGCGGCTGCCTTTCAGGAGCAGGCTGACCGGATACTTTGCGCAGAATCTGGTTGCGATCTCGGCCCGCGTTCCCTTTTCGTTAGGGGAAATGCGCTTCATTTCTCCCGGGTGCGGGGTGAGGAGGCGCGGGCCTCGCGCCTTTTCCAACGCTTCCATCTCCCCGGCAAGAATGTTGAGTCCATCGGCGTCGATCACCATCGGCTGGTCCGCATTGCGCAGGAGCCGCAGAATTTCCGCGGCGTGCGTTTTGCCGAGGCCGGGGCCGACCGCCCAAACATCGATCGGTTCTTCGAGCAGATCGAGGTAGCTCTTGACCGGCTTCACC
>DASXDC010000045.1:0-7885 GCA_036490855.1 Chthoniobacterales bacterium | reverse complement strand
TGAAAGCCGCTGCTTCTCGCCCACGCTCAGTTTGACCCCGCGTTCGCCGACCACGCTTCCCAATCCGTTAGGCAAACGATCGATGAAGGCCCGCGCGTTGGCCGCTTCGGCCGCCGCCAGCAGTTCTTCATCGGTCGCTTCGGGACGCCCGAGGAGCAGGTTTTCGCGGATCGTTCCGTTGAAGAGGAAACTTTCCTGGGTCACCATTCCGATCACTTCGCGGAGCGAATGCGCACCAAAATCACGAATTGATCTTCCGTCAATCGTGATCGCACCGGAGGTGAATTCGTAAAAACGCGCAAGCAGATTCACGAGGGTCGATTTGCCTGCGCCAGTTGCGCCGACGAGTGCGACCGTCTCGCCGGGCCGGGCGTGGAAAGAAATATTGCTCAGGGCTGGCAAACCCTTGGCGTAGGCAAAACTGACGTCATCATAGCGAATCTCGCCCGCGATCTCCGGGATCAGGTCGTCCTCGCGCAGACCCGGCTCCTCCGGTTCGTCCAGAATCTCGAAGACGCGTTCGCCGGCCGCCCGGCCCGCCTGCACGAGCTGGTTCAGTTGATGCAATCGCGTGACCGGCTCATAGAGGAATCTCGTCAGAGTAATGAAGGCGACGAGCGAGCCGATCTGCATTTCACCGCGCAAGACCGCCCGGCCACCGAAGCCGATGGCGAGAACCAGGCCTAACGAATTGAGAAAATCCATCGACGGACTGTAGAGAGCCCAGGCGCGCATGATGTGCAGGGTCGCGCGACGGAGGGTGTCGCTGGCGCGATTGAATCGCAGGTGCTCCTGTTTTTCCCTAACGAACGACTTGATCTGCCGAATACCGGCGAGGTCATCGAGTAGCAGGGCGTTGAGCGCCGAGGCCGCCTTGCGCTGCGGCCGGTAGCGGCTCGGACCGGTGAGGGTGTAGGCAATCGCGCCGCCCGCGAGGAGCGGCACCGGCACGAGAACGCACCAGGCAAGGTCGCCGTTGAAATAGAAAAGCGCGCCGATTACGATCGCGACCTGCAGGATCGCGACCAGTCCCTGTTCGATTCCGTCGATCAGCACTCGCTCAACCGAGTTCACATCCTCGACGACCCGGGTGATCAAATCGCCGGTGGCGCGGTTGTCGAACCAGCGCAACGGGAGGCGTTCGATGTGCCGGAAAAGATCACTCCGCAAATCGAAAATGACTTTTTGCTCAAAGCTGTTGTTGAGCAAGATTCGCAGCCCGTTGAGCAAGTCCTGGAGAAAAAATGCGAGCAGCGCGACCAGCGCCATCGGGAGCAACAGCTCGGGTCGATGACCCGCAATCACGTCGTCGATGATGTATTTTGTCACCCACGGAAAGACCACGATCATGAGCGTGCTCAGGACGGCGCAGCCAAGGGTTCCGCTCGCAATCCAGGGATAGCGTTTGAGATAAGCGAAGACGCGCCAGACCGTTTTCATGGGCAGAACACGGTCAACGGCGACCTGGTTCCGTCAAGTTGCCGCGCCGTTTGCGCCTCGTCCGTCACGCGGCATCGTATCTTTAAGGCGATGCACATCGAACAGATCTTCACCTCCCCCGGCCACAACTATTTCGGTCATTACGGAAAGCAACCGGACGACTTCCCTCTCCTCGCCGGCAAGCGGATCGAATGCGTCGCGGGCCACGGCATCCGCGGCGACCGCTTCTTCGATTACGCGGATGATTACAAAGGGCAGGTCACTTTCTTCTCCCGGGAAGTTTTCGATCTCCTCGTGGATCACTGCCTAACGAGCAAATCGGCCGGCGTCCTGCGGCGCAACCTGATCGTTTCGGGAGTCGACCTGATGAAGCTGATCGGGCTGGACTTCGAGCTCCAGGGGGTGCGTTTTCAAGGCACCGCGCACTGCAAACCCTGTTATTGGATGGACACCGCTTTTGCGCCCGGCACAGAAAAGTTTCTCACCGGCCGCGGCGGCCTTCGCGCCCGCATTCTGAGCGACGGCGAAATCAGGGTCGGCGAGGCGGAGCTGAGAATCCTGCCACCGGCGAAGACGGGAATCGCCTAACGATGCGCTGCAGCGCCCTCCTTCTCGCCGGCGGGAAATCGTCGCGCATGGGATGCGACAAAGCGCTACTCGAGATTGACGATCAACCGCTCTGGCTTCGCCAGATCCAGACGCTGCGCGAGTTATCACCTGAACAATTGCTGATCGCCGGACCACAGCGCGAGTCGGGAAGCGAATTCGAGTTCGTGACGGATGAGATGCCGGAGGCGGGCCCGCTCGGCGGAGTCGCCGCCGCTCTGCAACGCTGCTCGACTTCACATCTCGTCGTCCTGGCGGTCGATCTCCCGCAAATGCGTGCGGAGTTTCTTCGCTCCCTATTCGCCTCCTGCCAGCTCGGGCAGGGCGTCGTCCCCCGGACGGAACGCGGCTCTGAGCCGTTGGCGGCGATCTATCCGGTCAGTTGCTGCGCGCTCGCGCTTGATCGTCTCGGCCGCGGCGATTTCTCCATGCAAAACTTCGTCCGGTGCGCTCTCGCCGCCCGCTTTCTGATTGAGCGCCTTGTTTCTCCCGATGAGGAAGCTTTTTTCGCCAACCTCAACACTCCGGCTGATTATGAAAGAGCTCGTCAGTGCAATCTCCGCCCCCGTCGTTAGGCTGAGCCGCGGCCAGGCTGCTCTCGAGCAACCGGATGAGGTTGCGGTTGAGGAGCCACTCGAGATTCGAGTGGAGGGAGCGAGTGTCGCCGTCGTCATGCGCACGCCGGGACATGATCGAGAGCTGGCGGCAGGTTTTGCCCTGACGGAGGGGATTGTGCGCGAGGCGCGGGAGATTTTTGAGATCACTTCCTGCCTAACGACTGAGCGCCCGACTGATAATGTCGTCCATATCGCGCTGACCGATCCGAGGCGTTTCGACGCAGCAAGGTTAAGCCGCCACGTCTTCAGCTCGTCGAGTTGCGGCATTTGCGGCAAAGCCACGATCGAAGCGGCCATGCAGTTATTTCCGCCGGTCCGCGAGGCGCCGCGCGTGCGGACGGAAATGCTTCTAATGCTGCCGAAAAAGTTGCGCGCCGCCCAGGAAACGTTTCAGCGAACGGGCGGTCTTCACGCCTGCGCCTTGTTCGATTCGTTAGGCGAACTGATCCTTCTGCGCGAGGACGTCGGGCGGCACAACGCGCTCGACAAATTGATCGGGCACGAGCTGCTCGCGAAGCATTTGCCCTTAGACGACCGCGTCCTTTTGCTAAGTGGGAGAGTTTCATTCGAGATGACGCAGAAGGCGCTCGCCGCCGGGATTGGGATCATCGCCGCGATTTCTGCGCCGACGAGCCTGGCGGTGGAGTTCGCGCGTGCAAATCGACAGACGCTGGTCGGCTTTTTGCGAGGAGAAACGATGAATGTTTACGCAGGCGAGGAACGCGTCGCCTAACGACTCTTTCGGGAGTTGCTTTTTCCGCTCAGGCTGACGGTTTCTGCCGGTTCTTGAAAGTCAGCTCTGCGATTCCAGATTTGTCGAGCGCGCCGAGTCCCTCTGAAATCATCCGCTCGTATTGTTGCTTCGTCGCGCGCGCCAGCGGCAGGTCGAGACCAGCTTTTTCGCCTAACGAGAGCGCGATCCCGCTATCCTTGGCCGCGTGGGCGGCGGAAAAGAAACAGGCGTGATCGCGATTCTGCATGTCCTCGCCGTCTGTCTGCAGAACACGCGAAGCCGCACCGGTCTGAGCGAAAACTTCGCGCAAGATCGTGAGGTCAAGTCCGAGCGCATCACCAAGACCAAGGCCTTCCGCCAATCCGGCGGTGTTGATGTTCATCACCATGTTGACGAGCGCTTTTACCTTGGCGGCTTCGCCGGCTTTACCGATGTAGCGGATCGTCGAGCTCAGCGCCTGCAGGATCGGTTCCGCGCGCTCGAAGGCGGCGTGCTCGCCGCCACACATGAGGTAGAGCGAGCCCTCCCGCGCCTGGGTGATGCTGGAGGCCATGCAGGCTTCGAGCGTTTGCGCGCCGGCCTTGCAGGCGGCCGCCTCCACCTCCACGTGCACGTCGGGCGTGATGGTGGCGCAGTTGATAAACAACCTGCCGCTGGCGTTCTTGAGCAGATTATCGTTAGGCGCGGAAAAAATCTCCCGCATCGCGATGTCATCGGAGACAACCGTAATGATGATGTCCGCCGCGGCGGTGACTTCACCTAACGATTGACTGGCAAAGCTCCCAAGCTCCTGCGCCAGCTGGGTCGCCGCCGTCCGCTCCACGTCATAGAGCGCGGTAATATGAAAGCCCCGCTCCTGCAGGCGGCGCGCCATGTTCGCGCCCATTCGGCCGACTCCGACAAATGCGACATTCATATTTCTTAAATCCGCCCGGCGAAAAAGGCGTTGTGCTGTTTCTCCTCAATCACGGTCGTAAGCGGCCCGTGTCCCGGGCAGAGGATGGTGTCGTTAGGCAAAGTCAGAATCTTCTCGAGATTGTTCCGCACCGCATCGGCGTAGGAAACATTGCCGCCGCCCATCGAGCCGGCGAAGAGCGAGTCGCCGACGATCGCGATCGGTTGATCCAAGCCGCGAACAAAAAATGTCGTCCCGCCGGGCGAATGCCCGGAGGTGAGAAGAGCCTCGATCGTGAGGCCGCCGACGCTAAAGCTCTCGCCTTCCTGGATTGGTTGCGCTCCCGGAGCGCTTTCGTTGGCGGAGAGGAAAACGGGCGCCTTCGTGGCGGCGGCAAGCCGGCCGAGATCGGCGATATGGTCGGGATGAGCGTGCGTCAGGAGGATCAGGCTGATCGTTAGGCCTTCTCCTTCGGTCTTCTCGAGCAGGGCCGAGCAGTCGGCGCCGCTGTCGAAGGCAACCGCCTCTCCGCTCGCTGGATCCCAAACGAGATAGGCGTTCACCGTCATGTCATGATAAGGCGTATTGAATTGCGCCAGGCCGAGAAGACTGACTTCGTTAGGCTGCCAGCGATTTTCCGCGAGGCCGGCGAGGGCGGGCGCGTCGAGCTGCAGAATCGGCGCGATATGATCGATCGTGGCGCGGTCGAACTCACCATCGCGCAGCCGGCCGAGGGCGGCGGCGGTAACGCCGGACTTTTCCGCGAGTTCGCTCTCGGAGAGCTGCAGTCCGCGTTGCGCTTTGCCGATGATGTCGGTGAAATTGTCTTCCAACGGGATGGCCATCGTCCACTAAAACGAAGGGTGCGGCGCTGTCGAGGGCGAAGCGCTCGCCGGCAGGTCGACGATCGCCCGCCTCGCCAATTGCGCGGCCGCGGCCGCCACCTCGGCGAGAGGCAGGCGGACGCCGGTTTCTTTCTCGATCGAGGTCATCGCGACATCTGCGATCCCGCAGGGCGTGATGTGCTCGAAAGCCGAAAGATCGCCCGCGACGTTGAGGGCGAAGCCGTGCATCGTGATCCAGTGCCGCACCCCGACGCCAATGGAAACGATTTTACGTTGGCCAATCCAGACACCCGTTAGGCCGGCGCGGGTGGTGGCCACGACATCGTAACGGGCCAATAACGTGACGAGGAGAGTTTCGATCCAGCGCAGGTAACGATGCAGATCCTGTCCGTAACGGCGCAGGTCGAGCAGAAAGTAACCGACCAGTTGGCCGGGACCATGCCAGGTCGCCTGACCGCCGCGATTGATCTGGAAAAGTGGATGCGGCAGATGCGCCGCACGCCGCAGGCTCGATCGGTCGGGGGTGCGACCTATCGTGTAAACAGGATCGTGTTCGAGAAACCACATTTCGTCCGGAACCGCCGGATCGCGCCATTTCGTTCTCACGAGCGACTCCTGTTGCGCAAATGCCTCGGCGAATTCCATCCGCCCACGCCAGCGGATGAGCGGCGCAGCCGGCTGCTCGCTTCTCATATCCGCGTCCCACTCGTTAGGCCAAGGCGGGCCGCTTCCCCGGCGCGGAGATGCGTCAGCCCGATCGCGAGTGCGTCGGCCGCGTCTGGCCCGGGCGTTTCGAGCAGGCCTAACAATGCCCGGACCATGAAGGCGACCTGGGTTTTATCGGCCGAGCCGTTCCCGACGGTCGCCTGCTTGATTCGCTTCGGCGCATATTCGAAGACCGGCAATCCGCGCTCCGCCGCCGCCATGATGGCCGACCCGCGGGCCGCACCGAGCGTGATCGCGGTCTTGTAACTCTGGACGTAAATGACGGACTCGAGCGCGCAACAATCGGGTTCGTGCGCGTGAATCAATTCCGCCAGCCGATCGCGGATCGCGACCAGGCAGGAGGACATCGGGAGCGCGGCTGCATTCTGGATAACGCCGTAATGAAGCGCTCGAAATTTGCCGTGGCCGTTCGCCTCGATGATGGCGACTCCGCTGTTGCGGAGAGAGGCATCAATCGCCAGGACGCGCATCGTTAGGCAAAGATAAAACGGTCGGGAGCCGCATGGCTCAGCTTAGGATCGGCGGCGTCCGCTTCAAGACGGAAGTCGACAAGAGGGACAATCTTGGGTTTCCATTCTTCGGCGTGGCGGAAAACTTCAAGTCGCAATGTCAGATCTGTCGTCGACCGACGGCCCCAAACGCCGGCACACCAGGCGAGCTCCTCCGCCCTTCGCTGCTGGAATTCATCCAGAAGCGCGCCACGAGTTTTGATCCGAAAGGGCTCATCTGTTTTGAGGATCTTGGGCACTTCCGGCGCGATTATGTGAAGGAAGTGCTCGAGGAAGAAGTTGGCGAATTGAGCGCGCTCGACCAGGAAGTGATCGACAGCCTGCAGCAACACGAGATTCTTTCCGAAAACATCGGGAAGGAATTCGAGCAGGACCTGACCTTCGGCCAGCGGCTCTCCGATCGGATCGCGGACTTCGGCGGGAGCTGGCCTTTTATCATGTTCTTCGGAGTCGTGCTCCTGATCTGGATCGTGGTTAACACCGCGATTCTCGCGACTCGCGCCTTCGATCCCTATCCCTTCATCTTAATGAACCTGATCCTGTCCTGCCTCGCGGCTCTGCAGGCTCCGATTATCATGATGAGTCAAAACCGAGCCGAGGCGCGGGACCGGGCACGGGCCGAAAACGATTACAAGGTGAATCTGAAAGCCGAGCTGGAAATCCGGCACCTGCACGAGAAGATCGATCATCTCCTGCGCAAGCAATACAACCGGCTCTTCGAGATCCAGCAGATCCAGATCGAATTGCTGGAGGAGCTGGGGCAGAAGCGGCGAGGAGGCGCGCGGCCGACTCCATCTGCCTAACGAATGACCAACTTCATCTGTGCGACCTGCGGAACGCAGTTCACTGCGAGCGAGGAGCCTCCGAGAGGCTGCTCGATTTGCGAAGACGAGCGGCAATACGTGTCGGCCGGCGGCCAACGCTGGACGACGCTCCCGCAGCTCCGGACTCGACACCGCAACGCCTGGCAATCTTATGAGACGGGCCTCCTCGGAATCGGCAGCATGCCGGAATTTGCCATCGGACAACGCGCTCTTCTCCTCCGGACCGCGAGTGGCAACTTTCTCTGGGATTGCATCAGCGTGCTCGACGAGGCGACGATCGAGCTGGTGCGTTCGTTAGGCGGCTTATGCGGCATCGCCATTTCGCATCCGCATTATTACAGCACGATGGTGGACTGGAGCCGGGCTTTTGACGATGCGCCGATTCACCTCCACGCGGCCGATCGCGAATGGGTGATGCGGGCGGACGACGCGATTGATTTTTGGGAGGGCGAGGAGAAGCAACTCGCCCCGGACATCACGCTCGTACGTTGCGGCGGTCACTTCCCAGGCGGGACAATTTTGTGTTGGCGCGGCGGCGCGGACGGCCGGGGCGCGCTGCTCACCGGCGACATTCTGCAGGTGACACCGGATGGAATGGTGAGCTTCATGTACAGCTATCCCAACCTTACGCCGTTGCCTTCGCGGGTGGTGCAAGCGATCGCGCAAAAGCTGGAGCCGCTGCGCTACGAT
>DASXDC010000044.1:0-1922 GCA_036490855.1 Chthoniobacterales bacterium | reverse complement strand
TGGAAGGTCATCCCGACAACGCCGCGCCGGGTGAATTCGGTGCCTTCGTTGTGGCGCGGAACAATCGCCACCAGTGCTTCCCGATTGAAGCGCGGCTTCACTTTGTCCTGCTCATCCCAGCCTTCGAAGTCAAAACAGTGGAAGCACGCAAGGTCTTGCCTAACGAGATCGAGCGCCTGCGCGCGGTCGAGTCGTGCGGCAACGCCTGCGTCATCACCGCGGCTTTGGCGAGCGGCAACTACGAGGCTTCGCGCGGAGCTTGGAGCGATCACTTGCACCAGCCTTTTCGAGCAAAGTTCGTTCCATTTCTCAATCGCGTGATCGTCGCCGCCGAGAAGGCCGGCGCGCTCGGCGGCTACCTCAGCGGCTCCGGCTCGACGGTTGCGGCCGTCACTCTTCGCTCGCCCGAAGCGGTCGCAGCGGCCATGCTCGAAGCTTCCGGGTTGCCCGACGCGGCGACGCGCATCGTCGCGGCGGATAACCATGGCACCCGGATGGTGATTTCGATTTTTGGTCCTGATGCGCCGCTGGCTTGAAGGTCTCGAACAATTCGCGATCGACGTCATCCTCGGGCGTCGGCATGGCGTGCGCGCGGCCCTCCTGCGCGGTCTGCTTTACGTCCTGTCGTTAGTCTACGCCCGCCTCGTTCAGTTGCGTCTTTTCCTTTATCGCAAACGCATTTTTCGCGAGCGCGCCCTCGGTTGCCTCGTTATCAGCATCGGTAACCTGACGGTTGGTGGCACGGGCAAAACGCCGATCGTGGAAAAATTCGCGCGTGCCCTCCAGGCGGGCGGGCGGCGGGTGGCAATCCTCAGCCGTGGCTACAAGAGCGTCGCGAAACCTTCGAAACGCACCTGGCTCGATCGCCTCCGCGGTGTTGCGCCCGATCCGCCGCGGATCGTTTCCGATGGTCAGTCGATCCTGCTCGATTCGCGCACCGCTGGCGATGAGCCTTACATGCTCGCGAGCAACCTGAAAGACGTCATCGTGCTCGTCGATAAGGACCGGGTGAAGAGCGGGCTGCACGCCATCCGCGAGATGAAAGCCGATACGCTCCTGCTCGACGACGGTCTGCAATATCTGCACCTGAAACACCGGCTCGATATCGTCCTGGTCGACCGCCAGGCGCCATTTGGAAACGAATTTCTTCTCCCGCGCGGAACCTTGCGCGAGTCGCCACGCAATCTGCGGCGCGCGAGTTACATCTTCATCACCAAGAGCACGGGCGAGCCTAACGACCACTTGATCGCGCGCATCCGGCGCTACAACCGCACCGCGGAGATCATCGAGTGCGCGCACCAGCCACTCTATCTGCAGGACGTCTATAACGGGGAGCAGTTGCCCCTCGATCGGCTCGCCGGCACCTACATCGGGTCGCTTTGCGGTATCGCCGTGCCGGAGAGCTTCGAGGACGGTCTGCGCAAACTCGGGGCTAGGATCGAGCTGACGAAACGCTTCGCCGACCACCACCGCTACAGCGAAAGTGAGCTGCAAAGTTTCATCAACCGCTGCATCCGGCGCGACGTCGACATGATCGTGACGACGGAAAAGGACGCGGTCCGTTCCCCGCGCCTAACGAAGCCGGAGGTCCCGATCTACTTTCTCCGGGTAGAAATTCTCATCCTGAGCGGCCATGAAACCTGGGAACACTGCGTCGCGCGACTCTGCCAGCCACAACCGATGCTCTCGCCCGAGCGGTTCTTCTCCTAATAGATGATTGGCCTAACGAATTTCGTGCTGAGAAATGATCGCGCTCGGAAAGACCAAACTCCGGTCCCGTCCGATAAGTAACTGAAGCATGAGCAAGAAAGCGCATCTGATGGTGGCCGGTCGTGAGTTGGCAGTCTCGAACCTCGACAAGGTGCTTTACCCCGAAGCGGGATTCACCAAGGGCGAGATGATCCATTACTACATCCAGATCG
>DASXDC010000043.1:0-1681 GCA_036490855.1 Chthoniobacterales bacterium | reverse complement strand
CTGAGTCTCGCGCTGGCGCGGGCCTTGATCCAGGTCGATCCCGCGTTGCGGCCGACCTTGAAGAAACCCGGCCTGCTCCGGCGCGATCCGCGGGAGAAGGAGCGGAAGAAGTCGGGCCAGCCGGGCGCGCGCAAGCGCTTCCAGTTCTCGAAGCGTTAGGCGACCGCGGCCGCGATTGCTTTTCCGGCGCTGTTTTGGCGTGGAGGGCGCTTTTTCAATCGGAAGAACTCTTTCACGTCCGCGCGTCGAGTTCTTCGACGTTAGGGCGTCGTGGAGGGAGCGACTGGTTCCGGCGGGCGAGCCATCGGGATGGGCGCTTCGGTCGGAGCGGGCTGCATCGTCGTAGGCGTCGGACGAGGTAGCGAGCCCATTTCCCGGATCGCCTCACTCGAAACCGCGCTATCGCGGTATTGGGTTAGGATTGTTTCACAGGCGCGGCGCGCTTCTTCGAATTGCTTTTTTGCTTTCAGGAACGGGACCTCGGCGAGAAGCGCGAGTGGCGCATTAAAGCTCTGCGGGTATTCCGTCGCCAGCCGCTGATAAGTGCTAAGGGCTTCGTCGTGCTTGCCTAACGATTCGAGATTCGCCGCCACCGCCATCCAGGCGGTTGTGATCAGCTCATGTTTCGGGAAACGGTCGATGAACTGATGCAGGGTCCTGTTCGCCTCCTCGAATTTCTTTTCCGAACGTAGTTGCTCCGCGAGGAGGAGATGCGCGCTCGCCGCCGGTTCACTGCTGGGAAAACGATCGATCACCTGTTGGTATTCCTGGGCCGACTTCGCGTTCGCGAGCAGCGCCGTTGCCTCGCTTACCCGATGCGCGCTGTAAGCTTCGTAGGCGGCATAGCCGAGCCCACCGAGCAGGAGGACAATCGCCACCGCGATGATGGTCGTCTTGTATTGATCCCAGAAGAAATGCGTTTCGAGAGCGGGATCAGCAGTCATTTGCGAAGCGATAGCCATTGGAAATCGGGAGTTGTGTCTATGCCACGCGAAGGTTTTTCGCGCAAGTGACTTAACGGACCCGCCGGTTCCCGGCCGGGGCTTCAATAAGGATTGGCTACCATCCCGCGCGGCGCTCGCACTTCGATCCGGCCTTCGCGGACCCGGACCTCGAAGCAGGGCTGGGCGTAGGCGGCGGGGCCAACCAAAATGCGGCCATCCTCGATCGCGAATTTCGAGTAATGCCAGGGACAGGTGACGGTCTTGCCGTCGAATTCTCCCTCGGAAAGCGGCCCGCCTAGATGCGAGCATTTCTCCGCCATCGCGAAGATGCGTCCGCCCCGCCTAACGACGAAAACGGGAACACCGTCGGCCTCAGCTTTCACCATCTGGCCCTCCGGCAGCTCCGACTCTTTCATCAGCGGAACGAATTTCTCCGGCAATTCTTCCGGGGCGTGATTGA
Source organism: Chthoniobacterales bacterium (assembly GCA_036490855.1). Lineage (GTDB taxonomy): Bacteria > Verrucomicrobiota > Verrucomicrobiia > Chthoniobacterales > UBA10450 > Palsa-1392. The sequence continues at coordinate 277 of DASXDC010000043.1, read as the reverse complement.
CGCCGATGCGCTCGTTGTAAACCAGATGGCCGCCGAGGTAGGCGCCGACGATCGACAGGGCAAAGCCGGCGAAGCCAGTCGTTAGGCCGGCGCGCCGGCAGCCATTCCGCCGCTGCCACCAGGAACCAAGATAGCAGGCGGTCGCGGTCAGGTTAACGATGGCGTGCATGGCGCCGACTTTCCGCGGCTTCTCGTAGGTGTAATTCCAATCGTTCAAACCGGTCAGCGCCGCGCAGCCCGCGCCGATCAGTCCGATTCCGACCGCTGCGTCGCTTCC
>DASXDC010000042.1:0-2951 GCA_036490855.1 Chthoniobacterales bacterium | reverse complement strand
CGTGAAGCGGCCGGCGAACTCGCGCACCACTACGCTGTCGTAGAAAGCCGGTTGCCTAACGATGCCGCCGATCACCCAGGCAAGAAAGAGAGCAAGCGACAAAATCCACGGCCACCAGCCGCTCCAGGCGCTGGGCGCATCACCCTTTCGCCCGAGGATTTGGTAGACGATCAGCCCCGGCAAAATGAAGGCGTAGACGATCGGTCCCTTGATCAGCATTGCACTCGACAGGAGGAGGAACGCAATCGTTCGCTCCCGCCTCGTCCACGGTTGTCCGCTCCGGATTTTCTGCCAAATCTGCGCGCCGATCAGGAACGTCACGAGCGCGAGCGGCATATCCGTCCGGACGAGGGTGGCGAGCCGCGGCGAAAGGAGGTTAAAACCGAAAGCGCTCAAGGCGATGAGGCCGCCGGCGGCGCCATAGGCGTTTGTCGCTTCGCGCGCGATCAGCCAGAGGAGCGCGAGCGCGGCCGCAAAGGACGGCAGCCGCCACGCGATTTCCCACGAGCGCGTGATTTCAAAGATCCCGGCCGAGAGCCAGCCGACGAGCGGCGGCTTGGTCGCGATACTCTCGTTAGGCGTGTGCTGGTAGAGCCAGTGCCCCTGCTCCACCATTTCGAATGAGGTGTAAGCCTGCTTCGCCTGGTCGTAGTCGTCCAGTGTCCAGGGCAGATTCGTGCTGGAAAAAAAGAGCACCACCAGAGCGAGCACGATCCAGCGCGTGCGAGGCTGATCGATCCAGGCGCTTGTCACGCTATTCGTCCCGCCAGAGAACGGCCCGGACCGGCGCGCCATCGCCGCCCGCAATCTTGAGCGGGAGGGCGGAGAGCGAATAGACGCCCGCCCCTACCGCGCTGAGATCGAGTCCTTCCAAGATGGCGACGTCGGCCGCGGCCAGGGCATGATGGTTAGGCAAATCCCTTGAATCGAGCAGATCGACCGACGGGAGATCGCAGCCAAGCAGTCTCACTCCCTGTCGTTGCAGCCACTCCGGTACGCCCGGCGCTAGAACAGGGATTGCCTCTGGAAAAACAGTCGAGTCGGGCCAGCCGCCGGTCTTGAGCAGGAGTCGCGGTGTAGTCGCGGCCGATCCCAACTCCGCGATTGTGATCTCGCCTAACGAGTTCGATCTCCCGCTCAGGTCGACCACCGTCGTCCGCCCCAGGTACCGTTCCGGTTCGAATCGATCAATCGTTAGGCCATCCTCCTCGAAATGGTAAAAGGCATCGGCGTGCGTGCCGGAATGCAGGCTCGTCGTGATCCCTCCGAGATTGACCGAAGCTCCTTCCGCGAGCCGTGCGACTAACGAATAGGTAAACTTCACATCTCCCGGCCAGGGCGCGAGATCGCCAGTCAGCGGACGCGTGATGTCGAGAAACTTCATCCTTCCCTCATCGACGGTTTTCGCCGAGCCGTCGGCAGCATTTTCCACATGGCGGGAGATTGGACGAACCAATTCAATTGGGCAAACAAAGTTGGCTCGCTCGGGCGGCCTGCGCTCTGCGGCTTGGAAAGTCGCCCGTTATCCGGCATGATTCCGATCGTGAGCGAAAAAGAAAATCCTTGGATTGAAATCTCGCCCGGGATCAAGCGGCGCACCATCGCCTCGGGCGCCTCGATGTATCAGATGCGCGCCGAGTTGGCCGCCGGGAGTCGCCTCCCCGAGCACATGCACCCGCAGGAACAAATCGCCCATGTCGTGAAAGGGCGGATGAAACTGATCGTCGTCGGCATCCCGCATGAGTTGGCGACGGGCGACGCCTTTTACCTCGCGAGCAACGTCCCCCATGGCGTCGAAACAATCGAAGACACGACCGTCATCGACACCTTCAGTCCCCCGCGCGTCGATTATCTGGCACAGGATGAGAAAGCGCGACCCGGCGTTTGAATGAAGATCATTTCCGGCGGCCAGACGGGAGTTGATCGCGCGGCGCTCGATGTCGCCTTGTCGTTAGGCGTTAGTTCCGGCGGCTTTTGTCCGGCGCACCGGCTGGCGGAAGACGGCATCATCCCGGAGCGCTACCCGCTCGAGGAATTGCCGGATGGCGGATATCCTGAACGAACGGAGAGAAACGTCAGCGCAGCCGACGGCACGGTGATCTTTCATCGCGGTCCACTCACCGGCGGCACGAAAGCGACCGGGGAATTGTGCCGGGAACGGCGAAAGCCCTGCCTGTTGCTCAATGCAAATGTCGTCTCGGCCGAAGAAGCCGCGGGGCAGCTTTCGAAGTTCGTCAGGGAAAAAGGTCTCGCCGTCATCAATGTTGCCGGACCGCGCGCCAGCCAGTGGCCGGAAGGCTACGACTTCGTTTTCGCAGCGTTGCAGAAATTTCTAACCTGAACCCTGGGAGGACACGCTCCCAATTCGACTCCTTAGGTTGGGCCGCCGCGTAAAGGGGCGTGCCTCACGCGGCAGACTGCAAAGTTCCTCTTCGATCGATCGGATTGATCAAATGGCTGCTTCCGCCGCCGCGGGAGCCAAAGCTTTTCGTCAGACAGAACAGGACTTGTGCCAGGCCTTTCACGACAAGTGCGTATCCTCACCTCTCATTTCTGAGTGAGAAAATCGGCCTCCTATTTAACCCGAAAATCTCTCGGCCTCATGGAACAGGCTTTTTCTGCAAGTAAAAATCGTGGCCTCTTCGGAAGAGTTGAACGCGGGATAATCCACCGATCCGATCCCTGCTTCGGATGCTATCCTGGCGATGGGCTGGGTTGCCTCGCTTACAGCGCGACCGGTGCAGATCCGCGAAGCGATTGACATCGGGGTGGGGTAGCCGGATTTCTTTGGCATGCGATATCACTCTATTTTCTCGCGGTCCGCTGCTAATTCGGCCTCGTCATCCTCTTGCCCGCTGCGCGTCTGGCAGCTCATTCCGGTCCTTATCGCCCTCGCCGTTCCGACGTTGCAGGCCGGCTTTGTCGAGACGTTCGACAATAATAGCGACAAC
>DASXDC010000041.1:0-4432 GCA_036490855.1 Chthoniobacterales bacterium | reverse complement strand
AACCCGGTCGGTGAAGGCGCGAAACGAACACGAACTGCGGTCCTCATAGGTTTGTCACCCTGAGCGAAAGCGGAGGCACTCGCAAACGCAGGCGCGTTACTCGAGGAAAATTGTCCCGCGGCGGCGGCGGGCGTGCTGGTCGCGACTCAGGTTCACCTTTGCCGGGGCGGCGCGCTCGAGCAGGCCTCTCACTTCTTCGATGACGGAATAGCCGAGCTCGGGGACACCATGCCGGACGAGCCATTGCCGGATGACGCGCCGCTGCAGCGCGGGCGCCAGGTGTCGCATTGAGTTTGTCGCGAGCGCTTCGCTTTTCGTTAGGCTGGCTGGCGTCAGGGCCTCGAGCAGCTCTTCTTCCTCCGCAAAGAGAGCCGCCGACCGCCAGATGGAGACCCGAATCTTGCGGCCGAATTCCTTTTCCAGCCGCGGGATGATTTTGTGCCGGAGGCGATTGCGGCGCGCGTGCAATTCTTCATTGGTCGCGTCGTCCCGAAATTTCAGCCGGTGCTGCGCCGCATATTGATCGATCTCAGAACGCCAAACTCCGAGGAAGGGCCGGACGATCTCAAGCGCGTTCTGGCTCGACCTCGGGCGCATCCCGCCGAGACCGCGCCGTCCGGCGCCGCGGAAAAGGTTCAGCAGAAAAGTCTCGACTTGATCGTCGGCCTGATGGGCCAGGAAGATCGTTAGGCAACGGCGGCGTTTCCCGACCCGCTCGAAAAACGCGAGTCGCTCCTGCCGCGCCGTCGTCTCGATCGATTGCTTCCGCTGCGCGGCAAGCGTGGCTACCTCGGCCGAGCCGGCCGCATATTTAAGGTCCTGCTCCAGCGCGAGCCTCTCGACGAAACGGGCGTCGCTTTTTGCCGCCCGCCCGCGGAGACGGTGGTCGAGATGGCAGACGACGAGTTTCCGATAGCCGCGCGCCAGCAACCAGTGCAGAAGCACAACCGAATCGCGCCCTCCTGAGACGCCGACGAGATACCGGCGATCGTTAGGCAAACCGGTCAGGACCGCGCGCCCCCAGGTTTCAGGCGGACGTGCTTTCATGGCGCGGAGGGCTGCAGCTCCCGTTCACCGAGCCAGGGGAGCGATCGCCTAACGATGCGTTTCAGGCCGAAGGGGGCGATCGCCTTCTCCTGGATGTGCGCGATTGCCTCGGCCACCGAGTCAGTCACATAGACGAGACTCAGGTCAGCCGGAGCGATCGTCCCGAGACGGGCCATCTTTTCGAGGAGCGCGGTCAATTCGCGCCAATAATCGATTCCCATCACCACGATCGGGAAGTTCTGGATTTTGCCGGTTTGAATGAGCGTGAGCGCCTCAAAAAGTTCGTCGAGAGTGCCCGCGCCGCCTGGCATGACGACGAAGGCGTAGGAGTACTTAATCAGGAGCATCTTGCGGACGAAAAAATAGTAGAGCGTGACACAGCGATCGAGGAACTCGTTAGGCGCCTGCTCGAAAGGAAGCTTGATATTGCAACCGACCGAGCGCCCGCCCACTTCTCGCGCGCCGCGATTCGCAGCCTCCATCAGCCCCGGTCCGGCGCCGGTCATGACCGTGAAGCCGAGGCGCGCGATACCGGAGCCCATCGCGCGCGCGAGCTCGTATTGCGGGCTGCCGGCTTTGATTCTGGCTGAACCGAAAACGGTCACGCACGGACCGACGAAGTGGAGGACGCGGAAGCCGCGAAGGAAATCCGCCATGACGCGGAAGAGAGTGAGGAATTCCTCGAGGCGCGAGTGCGGGCCTTCGAGCATGATTTCATCGGCGCGTTCCGGCGGCGCGGTCGCCGGCGAAGCTGCTGTCTCGGTCTCGCCCGCGGGCGGAATCGGTTTGTTCACGCTACTGGCTTAGCAACGGGCGTCGTTTTGCACAATCGCGTCCCGTGTAAATTCGCCGCTCGCCGCATCCCGTTCGCGGTAAGTTGCACACGTGGCGCGAGTCTGGCCGCGACAGTTTGCATTCCGGTCGGGAGGTAGGTGGGAGACCGGGAAGATTGCGCCTAACGAATTCCGGCGAGGCCCGCTAAAGCTTGATGATTTTGGGCACCGAGAGGCGCGCCAGCTTGGTGAATTCTTCCACCGCGTTGCTGGCCCCCGAGTCGATCAGACGGAGGAGGCCGATCTCGAGCGCAAGGTTTTTTCCCTTGAGACGAATTGCGGTCAGCCCGCTCGTGCCGCGCAACGCAATCTTTGGCATGAGGGCGGCGGCGTTCAGCGGCGCGAGCGAACGCAGCAGCGTCTCGATCGCGTTGATCTCGGCCACGATCCGCGGACGCACCTGGTGTTCCCGGCAGATCGAGTCGCTCATCCGGCGCATGACAAAGGTATCGGGCAGCTGGACAATGCGAGCCTGGTGCAGCTCTGAGAGATCGATCATCCGCCGTTTAGCCCAGGGATGCCGCGTCGGAACGATGAGGGCAAACTGGTCCGTGCAAAGACGCTCATAATGCAAATTTGGCGAGTGCCGGGTGAGGAAGCCGAGCCCGACGTCCATTCGGCCTTCCTCGAGCGCGGTCTCGATTTCAGTCGAGGAAATTTCCTCGACATTCAGGCTCACCGCCGGATGGGTGGAGGCAAACATCCCGAGGAGCTGGGGCATTAGTGCGACGTTCAGAATCGGGACCACGCCGAGATGGAGCGCGCCGCGCATCTGGCCGGGTTCGACGCTCAATTCCTGCAAAAGGTTTTCGATTTGTCTGAGAAGGGAGCGGGCATGTTCCTTGAAAATCTGGCCGGCGGAAGTGAGCAGGATGCGCTTGCCGCGGCGCTGGAAGAGGTCGACTCGCAAGGCAGTTTCGAGGTCGCGCATCTGCTGGGAGATGTTGGGTTGCGAGACGCCGAGGCGGTCGGCGGCGCGGCTGAAGCTGCCCGCCTCCGCGACGGCGAGAAAGTAACGAAGGTGCCGGATCTCAAGGGGATCATGGATCATCGCCATCAGATTGCCGAGCGAAGCGGCGGCTGGCAACGTTGCAGAAAGGTTTGCCGAAAAATTCTCGGATCGCCGTCGCTTATTCCTCTATCGGTGAAACTTGTAATCGATCTTGTTGATCCCCGGTATCTGCATCGGGCGATTCGGAACGCGAGCGCCTGAACCGGTGAGAGGCGGCGGACGCGAACGCCTGATCGGAGAAAAATGAGGCGCCGATTATTTCCCGACCGTTCTCAGAGAGCGGGTGGGCGCCAGCGGGCGCAAAGCCAGGCGCAGAAGAGCCCGAGAATCGCGGCGCAGACGACGTCGGAGAAATAATGTGCGGCGAGGTAGATGCGCGAGGCGGCGATGAGGAGCGGGATCGGCAGGATGGCAAGACCGAGGCGCCGGTGGGCGAAAAGGAGAACGCCGAAGAAAGCAGTTGTCGCGGCGGTGTGCCCGCTCGGGAAGGAATTGTAGCGCGAGCTGAGCCGGGGACCGTTCCAACCCACCTCCTGTTTGACGGATGGCCGGGCGCGGCCGGCCGCGATCTTGACTCCGCGGGCGACGAGACCGGCGAGAGCGCAGGCGACGATCATCGTTAGGCCAATCTGCACCCAGCGTTTGCTTCCCCGCCACCAGGCGAGGGCGATAATGAGCAAACCCGCCACGACATGCTCGGGCCAGTCGCCGTAGCGGCTGACGTTGTGCATCACTTTCCGAGCCGTGCGATTGGAATGGTGCACGACCCATTGCCGGACTGCCCCATCGAAATGGAAGGCAAGCACGATCGCACCGATCGCGAGCAGGAGGAGGAGGAGCCATTTCCAAACCGGCGCGATTTTCTGCATCAGGAATTTGCCGGTTGAGTTTCGGCCTGCGCCATCTTTGAATCGCTCTCTTGCAACCTGCAACCCGCAATTTTCTCGCGCTCTTTTGCGGCTGCCTCCTTTTTCATCTCGCCGGCACCTGGTCTCTCCCGCTCGTCGATCGCGACGAGCCGCGCTTTGCGGAAGCGTCGCGTGAGATGATCGAGCGCGGCGATTACGTCGTGCCGTATTTTAATAATCGCTATCGCTTCGATAAACCGCCGCTGACTTACTGGGCGCAGGTCGGCAGTTTCCGTCTCTTTGGTGAAAGTCCATTCGCCGCCCGGCTGCCGACTGCGCTGGCGGCGGCGCTGACGGCGCTCATTATTTTCGCCTGGGCCCGGCGGGCGGTTTCCGAAAGGGCCGGTTTCTGGGCGGCGATCATTTTCACTCTTTGCCTGCAGACTTTCATCCACGCCAAGGCGGCGGTGGCGGACATGTGGCTGGTCCTCTTCATGACCCTGGCCTACTGGGCCGGCTGGGAATTATGGCGCGATCGCTTCCGCGGGAGCTGGCGCAGCGTCGTCGTTAGGCCAGGCGGCCTCGGCGGCTGGTGGTGGCTCTTTTATCTCTCGCTCGCGCTCGCTTTCCTGGCCAAGGGACCGATCGGGTGGATGCCGTTAGGCACGATCGGTCTTTTACAATTGTTCCGG
>DASXDC010000040.1:0-4347 GCA_036490855.1 Chthoniobacterales bacterium | reverse complement strand
GCGCGGGCCAGCTGGCGATTCCGCAGTTGCGACCGCGAATCCTGTACCGTCACACTGAGCCCGGTCGGTCGGTGGCGGAGGGTGACGGCGGTCGAAACCTTGTTCACGTTCTGGCCACCGGGGCCGGAGGAACGGGCGAAACTTTCGTCGAGCTCGGCTTCTGGCAACCTTTGCGGGGCAGCGGTGGATTTCATCTGCTCAGGTTCGTCCTAATCCCGCGGAGCTTCCAGCGGGAGGTTGATTCACCCGCGACGCCGCGGGTGCACGCCGGCTGGCGAATTTCAGGCGAGCCCGGAATCTGCCGATGGCCGGACTCGAACCGGCACTGAGTTTTCGCTCAAACGGATTTTAAGTCCGTTGCGTCTGCCATTTCGCCACATCGGCGGGTCGGCGCACTTTATCGCAAATCACCGCTATCGCATCGGAATTCCAAATTTTCGACCGGGAAGAAAAAGACACTTCTGTCGGATTATGCGACCGACCGCTCCGGGTGCGAATTTGGCGGGAATGGCGGGCGAGCGGCAGCGTCACGATCGGCGGCAGCTCGGCGCCCGCAACGACCATGATTGGCCCGCGCCACATCGACGGCTTTATTTCTCTCTCCTTCCGCGCTCGTGCGGTGGGAAACAGATTATTTTCTACCCGCGAGCGGGGCGACAGGCTCTGGATCATTTTTTTCCTGTAATCCAGATTAAGGATGACGCCGCGACCATCCCTGCTGCCCCCGCGCCCGGCGATCGTGCAAGTGCATCCGGCAGTTGCTCCGATTTGCGCCCCCCATGAGCATATTTTTTGTCCGGGACCGTCAGCGGGCGGACTCATCGCGATTGTTCTTGTCAGTAGCTCGTCTTTATCGCTCACTTCCGAAGACGCAACCCGCTCAGCCGAAAACCTCTCGGCTATCCCATATCTAAACCTGGAAAGCTCAAACCCATGCACCTCATCCGCAGACTTCTCTCTATCCTGACTCTTCTGGCCGTCGCATCGTTCGCGGAGGCCGCCGGCCCGATCCTGAGTATCTCGACTCGCGCCGATTGCCAGCTTCGCGATGCCGTGATCGTCACTGAGTTTATCGCCTATGGCCATGGAACGGAAACCTTCGTGCTGCGCGGGATCGGCCCGTCGCTCAGTGCGGTGGGAGTTCCCAATCCGCTCCAGAATCCCACCCTCAGCCTGGTTGATGCGCACGGTAACCGGGTGGATCGCAACGATAACTGGATGGATAACCCGGACGCGCAGGAGATCGAGGATGACAACCTTGGCGCCGCTGAACAACCTAGAGTCAGCCATCATCGATCACCTCAAGGCGGGCCTCTATACCAGTGTTGTCGAAGGGACCGCCCAGGGACAAGGGATTGCACTGGGAGAGTTATATGACTTGGGCGGCAGTCTCCAGTTATCTGCGCTTGGCACGCGTGCCTTCGTCGGCACGGGCGACGATGTACTGATCAGCGGCGTGATCGTTTCCGGAAGTCAGTCAGCTTCCCTCCTGCTGCGGGCGCTCGGACCTTCCCTGACCGCCGCCGGTCTGCATGGCGCGCTGGCGGACCCGACACTCGAACTTTTCGACGGGAACGGTGACCTGATTCTCTCGAACGATAATTGGAAGGACACTCAGCAATCAGAAATCGAAGCGACAGGTCTGGCTCCGAGCGACGATCGCGAATCAGCGGCTGTCGTTACCCTCAGTCCCGGCGTCTATACTTCGGTCGTGACGGGAGTGGGAGGCGCAACGGGTCTGAGTTTCGTGCAATGGTATTCGCTCGGCGCTCCCACCCGTTCGCTCGATCCGGCGCCGCTGCTGCGCCTTGCGCGATAGGAGAAAGTTAGGAAGCGCGCCTCCGCTCGCCGTTTCGCGGCGCCTCCAGACCTTCACGCCCGCTGCTCGGATTTATTAAAGTTGCCGACAAGTTTCGCCGGGGAATAAAATAGGGCGCCAATTTTTCGTCCGCTTGGAGAACGACCAATGCAAAGCTTCAACCACACTGCGACAAGATTCAGTGCGCAGAACGCGCTCCTCCTCGCCCAGCTCTGCAATCTGGCCTACGGCACGCCGCAGGATGCGCAACGGCTGAGCGGTCAGATGGGCTTCACCGATTTCGAATGGGTCGATCTCGAGCAGCCGCTGGAGAATACTTCGGCGCTCATCGTCGGCCGTGATGAGTTCGCCGCGATCGCTTTTTGCGGGACGAAGAACCTCAAGAATTGGATGACCGATCTGCACTCGACGCCCGGCCGCTTCGCCTGGTTTTTTCGCGGCGCGCCCGACGTGGGCGAAGTGCATGCCGGGTTCGCGTTCGCGCTTCGGCATTCTTGGGAGAAAATCGTCGCCGCGATGAATCGCGTCCTTCCGCCGGTCGCGACTGCGGTGGCCAATCTGCAGGGCGTCTCGACCAGCCCGCAAAAGACGCTCTGGATTACCGGTCACAGCCTCGGCGGAGCGCTCGCCGCGCTCGCTGGCAGTGTTTTTTCGATGCTGCCGGGCGGAATTATCCGGCCGGTGGGCGGCGTCTACACTTTTGGCCAGCCGCGCGTCGGATTGCATAACTTCTGCGGCGCCTACGATCGGCTGTTGGCCGCGAAGACGTTCCGTTTTATCAACCGCGAGGATCTCGTGCCGCGGGTGCCGTTTCGCGGCTGGAATTACTCTGACCTCGGCCAGATGATCCATTTCGACAGCACCGGCAAACCGCAGCGCGAGAGCCGCGAGTGGAGCAACTTCCTCGCCCGCACCTTCGAGAGCTTCGGCGACTTCTTCCAGATCACGACCAATCTCAGCCCGGATGTCGGCGATCACAGCCGCCAAGGCTATGAGCAGCTCGTGCGCGAGCATCAGGGCGATCTCGAGAAGCTCTTCGCCTAACGAGTAGTCGCCGAGCGGTGATCGGCCCCGGCCGGGGCTTACATCCAAGGACAGCGCCAGGAGCGAAGGAACGGAAACGGGCCGCATCCTGCGCCCGCAAAAATTTAACGGAGGACTGTTCTATGGCTAACGAATTGAATGGAAGAAAAGTGGCGATTCTGGCGGCGGATTTTTTTGAGCAGGTGGAGCTGACCAAGCCGCGCAAAGCGCTCGAGGATGCGGGCGCGGAAGTGAAGATCGTCTCGGTGAAATCTGGTCAGATTCAGGGGATGAATCACGCCGACAAAGGCGACAAGGTCGAAGTGGATCTGACGCTCGACGAAGCCGATCCGGAGGATTTCGACGCGCTCATGATTCCGGGCGGGGCGATGAATCCCGACACGCTGCGCTCGACTCCGGCCGCGCTTGAGTTTACACGGCACTTTTTCCAGGCGGGCAAACCTGCGGCGGTCATCTGCCACGGGCCCTGGGTCTTGGCCGACGCCGGCGTTGCGCGCGGGCGAAAACTGACGTCGTGGCCCGCGATTCAAATGGATTTGAAGAACGCGGGCGCGACCTGGGTCGACCAGGAAGTGGTGGTAGATAATGGCCTCGTCACGAGCCGCAAGCCGGACGACATCCCTGCCTTTAACAGAAAGATGATTGAGGAGTTCGAGGAAGGAAAACACTCCGGGCAGAAAGCCGAGAGCCGGGAAAAAGCAGCGGCGATCACCCTCGAGACTTGATTCGTTAGGGCAAAGACTCGTTAGGCGCGGACCGGCGGAGGCATCCGCGTCTTCGCTGCGCGCTTTTCTTTTCCAGGCAACGATGGAAAATGAACGGCGCCATGACGACTGCGAACAAGATCACTCTCGTCCGCATCCTCATGATCCCGGCCTTCGTGCTGATGGCGCTTTATTATGGCGAGAGCATCAGGCGCGGGGACCCGCTCGAGTGGCAGCGTTACACCGCGATCATGATCTTCCTCGTCGCGGCGGCGAGCGATGGACTCGATGGTTACATTGCGCGCCGTTACAATCAGAAGAGCGCGCTCGGCGTCATCCTCGATCCGATCGCGGACAAGGGCCTTCTCCTGAGCGCGATCATCACGCTCAGCATCAGCAACTGGAGCGATGTCGATCCGCAGTACGGACAATTTCCGACCTGGTTCCCGGTCCTCGTCATCAGCCGTGACGCGGTCATCCTGATCGGGAGCGCGGTGCTGCATCTGTTGAATGGAAAGGTGCGGGTGCGCCCGGCCTGGACGGGAAAAGTGGCGACGTTTCTCCAGATGGCTGCGATCGCCTGGGTAATGTTGCAGCTCCGATTTATCCCGCTCCTCTATGTGGTCGCAGCCGCCGGCTTTTTCACTTTGGTCTCAGGCATCATCTACGTCACGGATGGTTTTCGTCAGCTCGGCGCGCAGGGACACGCCAATGCCAGCGGAGAAGAGTGAAAGTGCTGGCGATGGAAAAATCTCCCGGGCGTCAGGTCGCGATCGTGGG
>DASXDC010000039.1:0-4474 GCA_036490855.1 Chthoniobacterales bacterium | reverse complement strand
CAACGGCCGCCCCGGGACCTCGGCGCGCCCGGAAATTTTCACCAGCCCGCGTTCCATCAACGTCTGCAGCACGCTGTCGATCGCGACGCCGCGGACGGCTTCGACATCGGCGCGCGTGATCGGCTGGCGATAGGCGATGATCGCGAGCGTCTCGAGCGAAGGCGGAGTGAGACGGGCCGGCTTCGCGGCGGGGAAAAGTTGCCGCACCCACCGGGCGTAGTCGGGATCGCTCGCGATCTGCCAGCCGTCCACTCTTTCCACGAGCTGAAAGCCGCGTTCGCTTTCGATGTAGCTGATTTTTAACTGCTCCAGCGCGGCCGCCACCTCCGCCTCGCTCGTCTTCGCGAAATCGTTAGGCAAAAGCTCGTCCTTGTCGCCCGCGCCCTTGATTGCGCTCTCCAGCTCACGCGTGCTGAGCGGTTTCTGTGCGCTGATGAGAAGCGCTTCGACAACTTGGGTCAGGGTCATAGGAAAAGTAATTCGGAAGCCAAAAAGCCAGGAGGGGAATCTCTTCTAATTTCTGGCTCTCTGGTTTCCAAACTAAATTCCGATCGCTTCCTGAATCGCGTCGGCAATGCGGTTGGCATCAGCGTCGATCCGTTCGGAGTCGTGGCCTTCGATGAGGAGGCGGATTTTCGGCTCGGTGCCGGAGTAACGCAAAAGCACGCGGCCTTTTCCGCCAAGGGACTTCTCCGTCTCGCGCACGAGCTCGGTGACTTTCGGGAGGCTTTCCAGCGCCGGCTTCTCCTTTACCCGCAGGTTGCGCTGCGCCTGCGGATATTTTTTCAGGCATTGCTTCAGTTCGCCTAACGATTTCCCGGTTGCCTGCATGATCCGCAAAATCTGCAGCGCGCTCACGATCCCGTCGCCGGTGGTCGTGAAATCGCGAAAGATCATGTGGCCGCTTTGCTCGCCGCCAAGATTGAGATTTCGCCGCACCATTTCCTCGATCACGTAGCGATCGCCCACTTTCGTTCGGATCACTTTGCCGCCATGAGCGGCGAGCGCTTCGTCGAGGCCGAAGTTGCTCATGATGGTCGCGACGAGCGTCTCCTGCGCGAGCTGACCCCGGCCTAACAAGTCGACCGAGGCGATGGCGAGAATTTCGTCGCCGTCGACGATCGCGCCGCTTTCATCGCAAAGCAGAACGCGGTCGGCGTCGCCATCGTTCGCGATCCCGACCATCGCTTCACTTTTCAGGACGAGGCGCTGGATCTCTTCTGGATAGGTGCTGCCGCAGCCGGCGTTGATGTTGGTTCCGTTAGGCTGGTTGTGCGCCACGATTAATTCCGCGCCCAATTCGCGCAGAATGCAGGGGGTCGATTTGTAGCCGGCGCCATTCGCCACATCGACTGCGATACGCATTTTCTCGAGTGTCATCCCGCGCGGGAAACTCGCCTTCGCGAATTCCACATAGCGGCCGAGGGCGTCGTCGATCCGAGTGGCCCGACCGATCTTTTTCGCGGTTGGCCTAACGGAGTCGATCTCCCCGGCAAAAACGAGTTGCTCGATTTTCTGCTCGATCTCGTCATCGAGCTTGTAGCCGTCGTGCCTGAAAAATTTAATCCCGTTATCCTCGTAGGAGTTATGCGAGGCGGAGAGGACGATCCCGGCATCCGCGCGGAGCGAACGCGTGATGTAGGCCACGCCAGGAGTCGGGAGCGGGCCAATCAAGAGGACATCCACGCCTAACGAGGTGATGCCGGCGACGAGCGCGTTCTCCAGCATGTAGCCGGAAAGGCGGGTGTCTTTCCCGAGCACGATCTTCGGACGCGTCCCGGGCGGATGCGCCTGTGGGTTGAGGGTGGTGAAAACGTGCGCCGCGGCCCGCCCGAGTTTCAGCGCCGTCTCCGCCGTTACCGGCTCGACGTTGGCCACGCCGCGCACGCCGTCGGTTCCGAAAATTTTCTTTGCGGCAGTTGTCACGGTTGCGGGGCGATTTTGGAGCGATCCTCGTTGCTGAAGAAAACGCATTCGTTTTCCAGCCCGAGGAGGGTGGCAAATTTAAGCGGAAACTTTTGCAAATCCACAGTCCGAAGAATGAGCGGCGACCAATCTTTGTAGTCGCCCTTCAGGATGTCTTTCAAGGTATTCTGACTGCCGCTGATCGGGGTGAGATAGATGCCGTTGATCGGGCCGCCGAGCACGCCGTAATCACTCAGCTCGCTGAATTCCTTGATTGTCTCGGGCAGCCAGACGGCGCGCCGGTCCGCATACCAGGCGATCGCCCACGGCATATCGCTCGCCGTGATTTCGTTAGGCCGCATCCAGTTGTGGAGCACGGAAATGTAGGGCGGCACATAGGGTGGCCACTGCACCCTCGGTTTGTTGGCCCCGAGGAAGAGGTCAAAAATCATCGGCCAACTGCAGAGGAGGAAGAGGAGAGTGAGAAAGCCGATTCGCGCCAGGCGCGCCCGAATCCCGAGGCGATTCCAAAGCACGAGGAGAAAAGCGAGCCCGAAGCAACTCATGAGCGGCACGAACAGCAGATGAAGTTGATTCGCCGCCACCCCTTGCTCTTCCGGCAGGCCGAATAAGGACATCCCCGCGACCGCGCCAATCCAAAGCAGAAGCAAAAGCCAACGCGTCATCGCCGTCGGCTTGCGGCGAAAGGGATGGAGGAGCGCGGCGAAAAAGAAGAGCGCCAGCACGCTCCACCCAAAATATTGAAACAGCCTCCCAAACTGCTCGGAGAGATTGCCGGTAATTTTGTTCCGCCAGGAGCCGATGCCGAAGCCCGAGAGATCAATCGCCGTCTGGCGCATGTGTGCCGCACTGCTTCCCCCGATCTGGTCAAACAACGAATAGATAGCGAGCCCGCCCGGATTGCCGCAGACGAAATAATTCCGAATCAACCACGGCGTGTAGAGAACCAGAAACGGCCCGAGCAAAAGCCCGACGGCGTAGAGTCGTCTCCGAAAGTAGAGCGCGGCGAAAATCAGCGCCGGGATGAAAATCCAAATCGTGAGAGCATGGCCGAGTGCCAAAAGACCGAAGCCCGCGCCGGCGAATGCGAGCCAAAGCGAAGCCGATTCTTCAGCCACCTCGTTTTCAATCGCCCGGACCAGCGCGTAGAGCGTGAGATTAAAAAGCAGCAGGAGCAGCATCTGCGGCAAACCGGAGAGCGCGTAGCGCCAGAAGATAGCGCCGAGGAGGACGAACGCACACGCGAGCAGCGCCAGCTTTTGATCGAAAAGCCGGCGTGCGATGAGAAAGAGAACGGCGAGCGAGGCGAGGAAAAGCACGATCGACATCAGTGCGATCATCCGATCGCCGACGTAGATCGCATCCTGGGCGCTCATCTGGAGATGCGAGCGGACGGGCAGGAGGGCGATCGCGTCCACCAACGGCGGGAGCGGCGCGTTATAGGTATCGCTCCAGATTTGTCGCGGGACGTCTCTGCCGTGGCTTTGCAGTTGGCCGATGGCGAGCGGGCGCGCGAACTCCGTTTTCCAGAGCTGCCCATGGAGCAGCCCGCGGGCGATCTGCGCCTGGTCCATCGCCTGCGAAGCGGCGAGCCCGCGGAATTCGTGGAGCAAATAGAAGAGCCCGAGCCCGACGACCAGCGCGCAGGCCAGCGCGCGGCGCACCCAGACGGCGGCACCGCCCGACTCGAGACCATGGACGAGCTTCTGAATTGTATCAGCGGGACCGGACATCGGCGAAAACGGGCGACCGATTCGGAACCGCGAAGCGGACGAGCGGAGTCACTGTGCGCTACTTTCCGTGGCGGGCTGGGCGGTTTCTCCGCCCTCCTCGGCGGTATTCATCTCGTTGATTTTGCGATGGAGAGTGCGGCGGCTAATGCCGAGCTTTTTCGCCGCTGCGGTTACGTTGCCCTTCGTCGCCGCCAATGCCTGGGTGATGAGCCGCTTCTCCGTTGCGTGGAGATCGAGCGGGCTGGCCCTTTCGTCGAACGCCCGCACCCGCACGCCGGCCGCCGGCGCGGCGCGACGGACTGCGGCGGGCAGATCGCGCAAGCTGACTTTCGCGCCCGTCGCCATCACCACGCCGTGCTCGACCGCCGTCCGCAGCTCGCGCACATTGCCGGGCCAGTCGTAGGCGAGGAGGGTATTCATCGCGTCGGCGCTGAGGTCGAGGAGCGGCTTGTCATTCGCGTTCGAGAAATGGCGCAAAAAGGCCCGCACGAGAAGCGGAATATCTTCCTTCCGTTCGCGCAACGGCGGCATCGTGATCTTGACCACGTTGAGGCGGAAGTAGAGGTCGTCGCGGAACTTCCCTTCGCTCACCAGCGTCTCGAGATTCTTGTTCGTGGCGGCGATCAGGCGCACGTCGGCGTGTAAAGTCTGCGAGCCGCCGACGCGTTCGAAGGCGCGTTCTTCGCTGATCACGCGCAGAAGTTTAATCTGGGTCGTGACGTCGATCTCGCCGATTTCATCGAGGAAAATGGTGCCGCCATTGGCCTGCTCGAAACGTCCGATGCGGCGTTCGTGCGCGCCAGTGAAGGCGCCGC
>DASXDC010000038.1:0-1920 GCA_036490855.1 Chthoniobacterales bacterium | reverse complement strand
GTTCGCGGAATGGCTCTCGCGCCGGAAGTTCTTCAGTTATCTCGGCTCGGCGCTGATCGTCATTCTGGCCGCCGCCGTCCTGGCGAACGTCGGGCTGCTGCCTTCCTCGCGGAATGCGCCCGCGCTTTACGACGGCATTTTCAATTACATCGCGCCGCTGGCGATTTTCTTCCTCATCCTCGACGTGAAGCTGCGCGACCTGCGCCAGGCTGGCTGGCCGATGCTCCTCATGTTTTCGTTAGGCGCGATCGCCACCATGGTCGGCGTCTTGGTGAGTTACAGGCTGATCGCGCCGCAGAATCACGGGGTCGAGAAAGGCTTCGCGGTCGCGGGCATGTTCACCGGCACCTACATCGGCGGGAGCGTAAACCTGAACGCGATCGCCTTGCAATACGGCGTCGGGAAAAACGGGACGCTCTTCGCCGCGATAAATGCCGCGGATAACATCATCACGACGGTCTGGATCGTCGCGACGATTGTGTTGCCGCGCCTTTTGCAACGCATCTGGCCGCGAAACGTGCCGGCCGCGGCCGGAGCGACCGCGGTGGAACTGGAGGTGCCGGAACGAACGAGCGTCTTCGATTTTTCCATCCTCCTCGCGCTCGGGATCGGCAGCCTCTTCCTTTCGCAGTTCGTCAGTCAATTTCTCCCCGCTCTCCCTTACATTCTCACCCTCACGACGATCGCGCTCGTCCTCGCGCAGCTCCCCACGGTGCAAAAACTCGGCGGGGCGAAGGTGCTCGGTTATTTCACAGTTCTCGTTTTTCTCGCGGTCATCGGCGCCTATTGCGATCTCGCCGCGCTGATCGCGAACGGCGCGGTCGCCGGAGTCCTGCTCGAGTGGGTGACGGCGATCGTTTTCCTGCATGCGATGATCCTTTTCGTGATCGGCGGATTCTTGAAACAGGATTGGGCGATCATCTCGGTGGCTTCGAACGCCAACATCGGCGGTGCGACTTCGGCCGGTGTCCTCGCGACCGCGATCGGGCGGGACGATTTGCGCCTGCCGGGAATCCTTGCCGGATCGTTAGGCAACGCGATTGGGACTTATGCCGGCTTCATCGTCGCCGGGCTCTTGAAGTAAGGAGGACTTTCGGCTTCGAGCGGTTGCTCGCCTAACGAATCGAAGAGCGGCGCTAGATCAGCGGCACCCCGTTCACCTGCCTGGCCGGACCGCGGCCCGGGGGAAGGGTTTGCCAGACGATATAAAGCAACCGCCAGGCAAAGACCGCGCCGAAAATCGCGATCCCGATCCAGAGGGAGACGGCACTATGCGCAATCAGACTTTGGATCTGCGCCGCTTCGTCCGGACTGAGGGGAAGACCGCTCGGCTCGCTGATCGTGATCAGGGGCGAACTTCCGAGTAATGGATAGAGGAAGAAAAGGGCGAGCGCGCAGGTAAGCATGCCGGTGGCGGGCGGGAGCCAGCGCCAATCGGGCTCCATCAGGTTGATCCAGTGTTGCGCGAGATTGAGGAACATGATGATGAGCACCGGGAGGTAGAGCGAGGTCACGACCGGCGCGAAGTGCAGGTGAGCGCCCGCGCTCGTCGCGACGACATATGGAATGGCGGCGAATTTCCACCACCAGAGAATGAAGAGCGATTGCATGACGATTCCGGCGATCGAGCTCGAGCGGCGGACCTGCTTCGCCTGGCGCGCGGCGCTCGGAAGTTTGCGCGGGTCCCAGTCGCCCTGCCATTTTTGCAGGAGATCGAATTTCCGCAGGCCGGCATCGATCACGGCGAAGAGGAGCGTAACGACAAAGAGCGCGGGCAAAGTCAGGCCCAGGGTGCGGTAGAAAATGTGACCGGCTTCCCGCGCGAGGTTGAGATGCGGACTGAGGAAAAGCGACGGAATGGTCGCCGGGATGAGAAGGAGAACGAGGGTCACCTTGATCGCGATCCAATAGAAGGGGAAG
>DASXDC010000037.1:0-14748 GCA_036490855.1 Chthoniobacterales bacterium | reverse complement strand
AAGCAAGTTCGAACCAGACCAAAGCCTTGCTGGCCCAGGCTGGAGCGTTTTCTTACCTGCGCCCAAACCGGTTCCGCGCCTGGCAAAGGGTGGCCGATGTCTCTCGCCGCGGATTGTTCCTAACCGGTAGTCTGGTTGAATAGGATGTTGGAGCGGGACAGGAGTGCCTCTCCGCCAGTGAGCCCGCGGTCTGCGATCCCCGGGGTGGGTGTCTCGTTGGCAGACGCCGTCCCGGCGTTCTCTGACTCGTCTGCTCGAGCCGAGATGGAGGCGCGGAAGAGCGCCGGAATCGGACCGCTACGCTCGCAAGTGGCCGTAACGCAGCGCGATAGCGCGAGGCCGGGCTTTCAAAGTCTAAAGGCGAAAGGCGAAAGGCTGAAGATTGATCTCCGCGGCTGCTCCGCGCCCCGGGCAGGGGGCACGGCTGGGAGCGCGGCGCGCTTAAACCGGGCGTGACTCACATCGCTTGAGGCGCTTTCTCCGGATAATCGGGCAGGTCGATCCGGTCGAGGAGGCTGCTTCCCATGAGCAGTTTTGGGAGAAAGGGGATCGCGAAGGCCTTGGTCGCCTGGTTGCGCAGGAAAAGTCCCCATCGGGTCTTTGGGGCAAACGAGCCGGCAAATTTCTTCGCCGCCTCTTGTTTGCCGAGGATGAAGGAATGCAACCGTTCTTCATAGCGCCTGAGCGCCTCTTCGGGCGAGCCGCCAGAGGAACCGAGCTCCCCGGCGAGGACATAGGCGGCCGCCATTGCCAAAGCCGACCCTTGGCCGGCGAGAAACGAGGGACAGAAAGCTGCGTCGCCCACCAGCCCAACCCGCCCTTCCGACCAGGTCTCCATCCGTATCTGGCTAACCCGATCGAAATACAATTCCGCGCAGGAATCCAGCGCGGCCAGGATCTGCGGACACTCCCAGCCGAGACCGCCAAACTCAGAGCGGAGCGCGGCTTTTTGGGCATCAGTCCTGGTCAGATCAGTCGGCGATCCGAGTTCGCCGGCGAAAACAAAAAGGAACAAGGTCCGGTCGTGGCGGAGCGAGAGACGGCCTACCTGTTTCCCCGGCACGCTGTAATTGATGAATATGTCTTCGTCTCTTTGCGCATAACCATCGACCTCGAAGGCGGCGACGGAGTAGCCAAGGAACTGCTCGAACTGGCTCTCTTTTCCGAAGGTCAGTTTCCGCACCACAGAGTGAAGACCATCGGCGCCGATCACGAGGTCAAAGTGACGGGGCGGCGTGTGCTCGAAAGTCACCTCGACGCCATCAGGATGCTGATTGATGCCCGTGATGCTATCGCCAAAGATCATTTCGCAATCCCCTTCGATCTTGCGAGAGATGATCCGGGCGAGATCGCTCCGCGCGATCGTGACGTAGCGGCCGTCGGCCGCCGCGCGGAAGATGTCGACATCGAAGCCGCCGACGCGCCGTCCGCCTGCGTTAACGATTCGCAATTCTTTGACGTTGTAACCATCGCGCCGGATCTCCGCCAGGATTCCCATTCGCTCCGCGACATCAAAGCCGACGCCCCAGAAGTCGATCGCGTAACCGCCGGAGCGCAGGTGTGGCGCCCGCTCTACCAGGGTTGATTTGATTCCGTAAAAAGAGAGCCAGTACGCCAGGGTCGGCCCCGCGATGCCGACCCCGGAAATGAGGACAGACATGCCCGAAGTTACATCCGATCCTGCGAGACGCCACGGAAGCTCGCTGGCCAGGGCAGAAAACAAAGTGCGGCGAAGTTGCTCACCTGATCCGGCGCGCCTGCCCTGGATGGCCGGGCGCAGTGGAAAACGGTGTTCGCCCTTAGAAAAGCATCGCCTCTTTTCGCCAGTGAAATAAGGTAAAGGCAGTTGCGCGCGGGACGCCATGCCAGAGGACGACAAAACGAAGCTGCGATTCGAGATCGGACATGTCTTGTTCATCGACATCGTTGGCTATTCGAAACTGTTGATTAACGAACAGACCGAAGGGATCCAAAAGCTGACAGAGCTTGTGCGTGGAACGGAGCAAGTCCGTTTAGCCGAGGCGGAGGGCGAACTATTGCGCCTGCCAACAGGCGATGGCGGCGCGTTGGTTTTTCGAAATAGTCCGGAGGCGCCCGTTCTTTGCGCTCTGGAGATTGGGAATGAACTAAAAAAACATCCCGAGCTTCGCGTCCGGATGGGAATTCACAGCGGGCCGGTCAAGGAAGTAGCCGACCTAAACGAGCAATCGAACATTGCCGGCGCCGGGATCAACATAGCGCAACGGGTGATGAATTGCGGCGACGCCGGCCACATCCTTCTTTCCAGACGCGTCGCGGATGATTTGGAACAGTATCCACAATGGAGACCTTATCTCCACGCGCTGGGCGGATGCGAAGTGAAACACGGAGTCCAGGTCGAAGTCTTCAATCTCTACATCGAAGAGATCGGGAATCCGGCCATCCCAGCGAGATTCAAGAAACCGAAAGATACGAAGAAGCGGGGCGCCAAAAGCAACAGCATATCGAAGAAGAGCCATGCGCCGCTCAACGAAGCGGCACGGCCTTTGGCTGCAACCCGCTGGGCCGGAATAGCCGCCGGTATTTTGATTCTGGCGATTTTCGCCATCTGGCTCTTCCGCTCTCATGGATCGGGGACCGCACTGCAAAGGGCGGCATCTCCCATGACCGGAGCGACAACGGCGCTAAGTGCTCCGGAAAAGTCGATCGCGGTTCTACCATTCGAAAATCTCAGCAGTAATAAGGAGAACGCTTATTTCGCCGATGGTGTGCAGGACGAGATCCTGACCGACCTGGCTAAGATAGCAGACTTAAAAGTCATCAGCCGCTCGAGCGTGATGCAATATCGGACCGGCCTCCCGCGCAATCTGCGCGAGATCGGGCGGCAACTTGGCGTCTCCCATCTCCTCGAAGGCAGCGTGCAGCGCGCCGCCGGCAAGGTGCGAGTCAACGCGCAGTTAATCGACGCGCGGACGGACGCCCATCTCTGGGCGCAGACTTATGACCGTGACCTGGCCGACATCTTTGCCATCCAGAGCGACATCGCCCGCTCGATTGCCGGACAACTGGAAGCGAAACTGGCGCCCGAGGAGAAGGCGCGAATCGTCCAGCAGCCCACGGCGAATCCCGAGGCCTACCTTTTCTATATGCAAGCTAACCAGCTGGCCCACGTCGCGGCCTCGAAACAGGATGCACTCGACGCCGAGAATCTTTACACGCGCGCGATTGCCCTCGATCCCAAGTTTGCTCTCGCGGAGGCACGCGCCTCCATCTGGAATGGCCAGATCTATTTCATGGGACGGCAACTGATGAGGAAGAATCGCGCGCGCGCCCAAGCCGAAGAAGCCCTGCGATTGGCGCCGGATCTTGGCGAAGCGCACCTGGCGCTTGGTCTTTGCTACTACCGGCTCGACGGCGATTACGAGAAAGCGTTGCATGAACTGGACATCGCGAGTGCGGCTTTGCCTAACAACTCGGAGATTCTTAATTTTTCCGGATACATTTACCGGCGCCAGGGCCGCTGGCGGGAAGCGCTCGCCGTCTTTCAGCGTGCGCGCGAACTCGATCCTCGAACTGCCGCTTTCGCCGGGATCCCGGATACGCTGCGCCTGTTGCGGCGATGGACGGCAGCGAGTAAGGCCTATCAGCATGGCCTGGAACTCGAACCCCAACTCGCCGATGGCTGGTTGGGTCTGACTCAGACCCAGTTTTCCCAAAACCAAGATCCCATCGGGGCGAGGGCTTCGCTGGACCGATTGCCCGAGGCGATGAAAGGCAAGCCGGTCATCATTGTCGACCGGTGGGACTATTCGATGTTAGCCCGCGACTATGTTGCTGCCGGGAAAGCGATTCCGAATCTGAATCGCTCGGTGGCCGAATTTCCGGTGGTCGAGGCGACCCAGTTTTATGAGGCATGCGTCGCCTTTGCCGCGGGCGATCGCGAACGGGCGCACGGTCTCTTCGAAAAAGTCAGACCTTTGTATGAGAGCGGTGCTCGCGATCATCCGGACGACCCAACATTCCACGCCGCGCTCGGAAAGCTTTACGCGTTGCTTGGGCAGAAGGAAGATGCGGTTCGCGAGGGTAATCGCGCGGTAGCACTTTGTCCGGAAAGTAAGGACGCACTCAGCGGCCCCGCCTTCGAGACGAACCTCGCTTTTATCTATGCTCAATCGGGTGAAGTGAAACAGGCCGTCGCATTGCTTACTCATTTGCTCACGACGCCGGCCGCAGAGGGCGCCACTCTGGCCCGTCTGCGCCTAAGTTGGGAATGGGATGCGTTGCGTCAGGATCCATCATTTCAGGCGCTGATCACCGGGCCCGAGGCGGCGACGATATACAAATAGCGGTTTCGCCAAGCCATGGGAGAGGGTTGATCAAAACTTCAAGTCTCGATCGGGCACGTTCTCCTTCTTTACATCGTCGGTTTCTCCTCCTGATTCGAAGAACAAAAGGTGGAGAAGGCTCGGAATGTCGCGGTGCCACGGATCGGGATTTCTATCGGCCTTGCGCAAGCTTCCTGCATCTCGAGGAGGAGAAATGTAGTCGTCTGGCTGATAGCCAGGTTGTTCATTGAGGATTTGCCGCGGAGTCTTGTATCAAATGGCGACTGAATACGATGCCGTCGTTGTCGGCTCAGGGCCGAACGGTCTTGCGGCCGCGATCACTCTGGCTCGCGAGGGACGCTCAGTCCTGGTTCTCGAAGCGAACCCGACGATCGGTGGGGGCGCCCGAACAAAGGAGCTCACCCTGCCGGATTTTCTCCACGACGTTTGCTCGGCGATTCATCCCCTCGGGGCGGGCTCGCCTTTTTTCCGAACTCTGCCGCTGGCGCGCTTCGGCTTGAAGTGGATCCAGCCGGAAATTGCCCTTGCACATCCGTTGGCGGAAGGGCGGGCGGCGGCGTTGCATCGTGACGTCGACATGACGGCGGCGGAGCTGGCAGATGATGGCTATCGCCGGCTGATGCGCCCGCTGGTGCGCAACTGGGAAAAACTCGCGCCGGAACTCCTGCAGCCGGTGTTCCACTTGCCCAGGCATCCTTTGCCGCTGGCTCGCTTCGGCGCACCCGCTCTTCTGCCGGCGAGAATGCTGGCGATGCTCGCGCTCAAGCGGGAGGAATCGCGCGCGCTCTTCGCCGGATTGGCAGCGCATTCCTTTCTTCCACTGGAGGCGCTGGCATCGGCTTCCTTCGGTCTGGTCTTGGGAGTGGCGGGACACGCCGTCGGATGGCCGCTGCCGCGTGGCGGTTCGCAGTCGATCGCGGATGCCCTTGCGGGTCACCTGCGCGAGTTGGGCGGAACGATTGAAGTGAATCGGCGTGTAACCGATCTCGGAGAATTGCCGAAGGCGCGCGCCGTTCTGCTTGATGTGACAGCGTGGCAATTCCTGCGCATCGCAGCTAAGCGGTTGCCCACGAACTACCGCAGCCGGGTCGAACGCTTCCGCCACGGACCGGGAGTTTTCAAAATGGATTATGCGCTCTCCGCTCCGATTCCTTGGAAGGCCGAGTCTTGTCGACGCGCCGGCACGGTTCATGTTGGCGGGACGATTGAGGAGATCGCGAGGGGAGAGCGGGAGGTGGCGAAGGGGAAACACCCAGAACATCCTTTCCTCCTCGTCGCGCAGCAAAGTCTCTTCGATGAAGGACGCGCGCCTAACGACCAGCATACCTTGTGGGCCTACTGCCACGTGCCCTTCGGCTCGGCTGTCGATATGAGCGAGCGATGCGAGCGTCAGATCGAGCGCTTCGCTCCGGGCTTTCGCGATTGCATCATCGCGCGCTCCTGCACAGCGGCGGCTGCTTTCGAGCAAAGCAATCCGAATCTGATCGGAGGCGATATCAATGGAGGCGCAGCCAGTCTCGCCCAGCTCATCGCGCGACCAGTGTTGAGCGCGAAGCCTTATCGGACACCGCTCAAAGGCGTTTATTTATGCTCGGCTTCGACCCCGCCGGGTGGGGGAGTGCACGGAATGTGCGGCTATCACGCCGCCCGCGCCGCCTTGGCGGATGTTTTGAATTAGCCGTTCCTGTCCAGCTCGGGTGAATCCGGAGAGGCGGCGCGATCGGGATCAAAATCGCTTTTGAATCCAGCTTTTGCTAGGTTGGCACGGCGAAGATATGGCGGAGGACGAGATTCACCTGCATGGACGGCGGCGATCGCTCCGTGCACAGCTAGTGCATTGGGCGGCGGAATTGATCCTTGTCTTTGTCGGCGTGTCAGCGGCGTTCTGGCTGAACAATTACGAGCAGCAAGCGCAGAACGCTGCGCAACGCGATCGAATCCTGGCATCCCTCGAGCGAACACTACGGGGAGGCATCGCGAGCGGTAAAGTAAACGCGGAGCAAGAGGAACGAGAACGAGCGGGATTTGAGCGAGCGCTCAAGGCCGGCGAGATGCCTCCGCTCCGTCCCTATGTTTTCACGACCGATTACAGCCCGGGAGATTTCGCGGCGCTTCTGCAATCTGGCGGCGTCCAGCTGCTCGACGTCGAAACCCTGACTGCCTTGCGCAATGACGAGTCGGTCATCCGTTGGGGCCTCAGCCGTCTGCAACGCTATCAGAAGCTAAGTGATGAACTGATCGTGCCGAATCTGGCTCACGACATTTCGTTTTTCTACGACCCGGTGACGCGAAAATTGCGGAAGCCGTTCGAGATTTATCCCGAAGCACTCCAAGCCACAGTTCAATTTGCGCGGGATTTGGATCGAACGCACCGGGAATTACTTAAAAGAATCCAAGCGGAACGGCATCGCTGATGTCGTCTTCGAAATTCGTCGTTCAGAGCGGGGACTTCGAGAGGCTCATCCAGTTCGTGGACTGGAACGGATAACTTTGGAGGAAAGATGGACACCAAAAAAAAATCGGAGATTTTCGCCAAAGTCCCGGAAGTCACGATGGTCTTCTGGGTCATCAAGATCCTTGCAACGACGTTGGGTGAAACGGGTGGCGATGCGGTCACGATGTCATGGCTGGGGGAAACGACATCTGCCGGCAACGGCGCCGGCTATCTCATCGGGACCGGCATCTTCGGCATCATTTTTCTCGCCGCGGTGCTGGTGCAGATCAAGGCGGAGAAATTTCGCCCGTTCCTCTATTGGCTGACGATTGTCGCGACGACGACGGTCGGGACGACGCTGGCCGATTTTTGCGACCGATCGCTCGGCATCGGCTATACCGGCGGCTCTGCCATTTTGTTGATCTGCGTGATCGGGTCGCTGCTGACCTGGCGCTGGGCGACCGGGAGCATATCGATCGAAACGGTGAACACGCCGAAAGTCGAAATCTTTTACTGGGTCACGATCATGTTCTCGCAGACGCTGGGGACCGCTCTGGGCGACTGGGTCGCCGATACTAATGGAATCGGCTACCTCGGAGCGGCCGGTGTTTTCGGTGGTCTGCTCGTCGTGACCGCGCTTCTCTTCTACTTCACGAGTATTTCACATGCTGTTTTGTTTTGGGCTGCGTTCATCCTGACTCGTCCGCTCGGAGCCACGGTGGGCGACTTTCTCGACAAGCCGATCTCGCAGGGTGGATTGCACCTTAGTCGCTACACCGCGTCGGCCGGGCTGCTGGTGGTGATCGTTCTGTTGATCCTGATCTTCCCGCAAAAACCTGCCGGCAAAGCGCACTGATCTGCCGGTTTAATAGAGCAACTGCACGCTGCAATAGCCGAAGTTAATTTCCCACTTCCCATTTCCCGGCGCCGGCAACCATCGGCGGACCGCCCGGCGCGAAACCACAATGGCCGCGCAAATAAAAAGGGCGCCAGCGAAAGCCGGGAAACGAGCCGCCACGGGTCTATCGGGCGGAAGCGTGAAAGCTCAAAGCGGCGCATTTCCGCACCCGTTTGCCGTCTCAAGATTTCACGAACCCGAGCAGGAAAGCATTTGCTTTCCTTTCCCTAATTACGGCCGCGGATAATTTCCGACAGAAACCAAGTCCGGCGCTCCGTTTCATCGATCCAGACTTCGATCAGGCTTGCACTCGCAACGTCATGATGTTCTTCGCAAACGTTATGCGCCTGACGGAGGCGCTCGGTCAGTGTTTTATTGTCATCAGCTAATTCCGCCATCATGTCTAAAGGTTCGACATACTCGGCATCGTTATCGAGGACGCGTTGGATGCGAGAGATTTGGCCAATCGAGTGCAAGGTGAGGCCGCCGAGTTTGCGGACGCGTTCCGCGATCGGATCGGTCATCGCGAAAATCTGGTCAGCCTGTTCGTCGAGCAGGAGGTGATAATCACGAAAGTGCGGACCGCTCATGTGCCAGTGAAAATTTTTCGTTTTCAAGTAAAGCGCGAAGACATCGGCGAGGATGGCATTCATCGCTCCGGTGATGTCCTTGGTGGCAGATTGACTGAGATCGGTAGGTGTGTGTAGCGGGCTGCCGCGTCGGCGGCGCAGCGCGATGGTTTTGCTGGTGTTGGTCGAATTCGATTTGCTCATACACGTGTTCGGTAATGCTGCTCCTGGAAGCGAGGAAATCATCATCTGCCAGATGATGCACACCTCCTCCCGGAGTTGTCATGTGTCAATCAAGTGAACTCTTCCGGCACCGTCGCGAGTTAGTTTCGCTGTGGAGGGAAACGCGAATCGACGGCGCCTGCCGAACAAACCGCAACGTCGCATCGAATCCACTCTGGCAAGAAGGCGATTGGAAATCGAAAGCGAAATAATAGCGTCCGATTCCGACCGGGACGAGAGCTGCGCGGACATCGGGTCACTTGATTCTCGCCGCAACCCGGTTCGTTAGGCGATTTCCGGAACTCTGATGCAGGCGGCGGAATGACCCGGCGCCCACTCCCGCAATGCCGGCACGGCGGTCGTGCAGGCTTCGATGCAATAGGGGCAGCGCGGATGGAACGGGCAGCCGACCGGCGGCTGCAGCGGTGAGGGCGGATCGCCTGCGAGCACAATCCGCTGCCGCCGCTCGCGCTGGCGCGCGGGATCCGGTATCGGCGCCGCGCTCAGCAGCGCTTTCGTGTAGGGATGCTGCGGCCGACTTAACACGTCTTCCGGACATCCCAGCTCCACGATCCGACCGAGGTACATGACTGCGATCCGATCCGCGATATGCCTAACGACCGAGAGATCGTGCGAGATGAAGATGAGCGTGAGATTCATCTCGCGCCGAATCTGCGCGATCAGGTTGATGATCTGGGCCTGAATCGAAACATCGAGCGCCGAGACCGGTTCGTCGGCGATAATCAGCTTCGGCTCGACTGCCAGCGCGCGCGCGATCGCGATCCGTTGACGCTGGCCGCCAGAAAACTCGTGCGGATATTTATTGAGCGCACTCGAAAGCAGACCAACGGTGCGCATCAGGTCGATCACGCGCGTTCGCAGTTCGGCGCGGGGGATTTTGCGATGGCTGCGCAACGCTTCTGCCAAAGCGTCAAAAACCGTCATGCGCGGATTGAGCGAGGCATACGGGTCCTGGAAGATCATCTGAAAATCGCGTCGTGCGGCGCGCAGTTCGCGGCCGTGCATCCGCGTGAGATGGCGCCCTTCCAGCAACACGCTGCCGGAAGTCGCCGGTACCAATTGCAGGATCGTGCGGCCAAGGGTCGATTTGCCGCAACCCGATTCGCCGACCAAGCCTAACGACTCTCCCTCGGCGAGAGTAAAACTCACGCCATCGACCGCCCGGACCAGGCCCTCTTCGCGGCGGAAGAAGGTGCGTTCCCCGGTCAGGAAATGGGTTTTGAGATCGCGGACTTCAAGAAAGGGCGTGGTCGTCATCCGCCCCGCAGACTCGCGCGGGAGGCGCGAGCTGGCAACGCCCCGCTTTTCGTTAGGCGAAGCGATTACTTCTGCGCCGGCTCGCTCTTCTCCTGGCCCCCGAGCAAGGGCAGATATTTGCCGTAGCCTTCCGCCTCCATTTGGTCGCGCGGAATGAAACGCAGCGCCGCGGAGTTCACGCAATAGCGCAGTCCGGTTGGCGCCGGTCCATCATCGAAGACGTGGCCGAGATGGGCGTCGCTTTCCTTGGAGCGGACCTCGGTTCGCGTCATGAAAAGGGTACGATCGCTTTTCTCCACGACATGGGCTTCGTCAATCGGCTTGGTGAAACTGGGCCAGCCGGTGCCGCTCTCGAATTTGTCGCTCGAAACAAAGAGCGCGTCGCCGCTGATCACGTCGACATAAAGGCCCGGTTTGTGATTGTCCCAATAGGCGTTGTGGAACGGTGGCTCGGTTCCGTTTTCCTTCGTCACCCGATATTGTTCGGACGTCAGTTTCTTGCGCAGGTCAGCGTCGGACATGGTTTTTGATTGGTTTGTGTTTTCAGATGAATTGCTGGTCGAAAAAGCGGCTTCAGTGCTCGCCGGAGCGGACTCTTTTTTCTCGTCGGCGCGGCTGATGTAAAGGGTGCCGGCTGCGAAAAGTGCGAGCATGGCGGCGCCGGTCCAGAGTGCAGAACGCATCCCTCGCGACTGAAGAGTCTGTCGGTAAAGTGGCGTTTCGTTCATCGCAGATAGGAGATTTTATCGCGCATCTTATTCCGCGGCAACGCGGGCCAGCGCGGGCTCGAGCTCGATCTCCCCAAGCTGAACGCGGAGGCAGGCAGTGGCGTGCTCGGGCGCGACTTCCTGCAGGGAAATTTCGGAGGCGATGCATTTCTCGAGCGCGAATTCGCAGCGCGGAGCGAAGGGGCAGCCGCGGATCGGTTGTGTCACGTCGGGCGGTGCTCCGGGGATCGTGCGCAGCTCGCTGCCGCGCTCGTGCAACGCGGGAATGGAGCGTTGCAGCGCCTGGTTGTAAGGATGTTTCGGTCGATAAAAAAGTTCGCTCGTCGGACCACTCTCGAGGATGCGACCGGCATACATCACGAGGAGGCGATCGCAGAAAGCGGCGACGACCCCGATGTCGTGCGTCACGAGGATGACGGCCGTCCCGCGTTCCTTTTGCATCTGGCCGATCAGCTCGAGAATTTGTGCCTGGACCGTGACGTCGAGCGCCGTCGTCGGTTCGTCGGCCAGCAAGAGATCTGGTTTCGTGATGAGCGCGAGTGCGATCATGACCCGCTGTCGCATTCCGCCGGAGAATTCGTGCGGATAGGAACGCATCCGCCTGGCTGCATCTTGAATCCCGACCTCGCGCAAAGCAGTGACGCCGAGGTCGAAGGCCTCGTTAGGCCGGACCTTGCCGTGGATCAATAGCGGCTCGATCACCTGGTCGCCAATCCGGAGGTAGGGATTAAGAGAAGTCATCGGATCCTGGAAAATCATCGAGATGCGATCGCCGCGGATCCGGCGCAGCTCATCTTCGCGACAGTGCAGGAGATCAAGCCCATGAAAGAGCGCGCATCCGCTCTCGATCCGGCCGGGAGGTTCGGGGATGAGCCGGAGGAGCGAATAGCAGGCGACCGATTTTCCCGACCCGGACTCGCCGACTACGCCTAACGATTCGCCGGGCCGGACGGTAAACGAAACTCCGTCGACCGCCCGCACCACCCCTTCGCGGGTGTGGAAAGAGGTCCGTAAATTTTCCACCCGCAGGATCTCGTTAGGCGCGTTCATCAATCCTTCGCCGCCTGCGGATCGAGCGCGTCGCGCAGGCCGTCCCCGAGGAAGTTGAGCGAGAAGAGCGTGAGGGCGAGGGCGAGCCCGGGATAAATTAGCAGCCAGGGAAATTCCTCCATTGTTTCCGCACCCTCCTTGATCAGGACGCCCCAGGAACTCATCGGCGGTTGCACGCCAAGCCCGAGAAAGCTGAGGAAAGCCTCGAGCAGCATCACGCTGGGGACCGTCAGCGTCGCATAGACGATGATCGGTCCGAGGGCGTTCGGGATCATGTGGCGAAAAATGATGCGTGTTTTTGATAGCCCGAGCGCTTCAGCCGCCTCGATGAATTCCATCCGGCGCAGTGAGAGGACCTGCCCCCTCACGATGCGCGCCATCGTTAGCCATTGCACGGCGCCGATCGCGGCAAAGAGGAGAACAAACCGCCGCCCGAAAAGCACCATGAGCAAAATGACGAAGACGGTGAAGGGGAGCGCGAAGATGACATCAACGATCCGCATCATGACCGCATCCACTTTCCCGCCGAGAAAACCGGAGACGGTGCCGTAGAGGACCCCGATCGTCAGGGCGACTCCCGTCGCGCAAAGGCCGACGGCGAGCGAGATCCGTCCGCCGTAGAGAAGGCGGGCGAGCAGATCGCGTCCGAGCGTATCGGTGCCAAGCCAATGCTGCGCGCTCGGCGGTGTCGCGCCGAGCGGCAGATCCTGCGCGAAATAGGATTGACCGAAAAGCGCCGGGCCGAAGATGGAAGCGAGCGTCAGAAGCGCGAGGACGATGGCGCCGAAAAGTGCCAGCCTGTTTCTTGCCAGCCGATGCCAGGCATCGCGCCAGAGCGAGCTGCGCTTCTCGACGATCGCCTGGTCTTCGACGCGCATCGGCTTTTCGTTAGGCGAATTCATTCGAAACGCAGTTTCGGGTTCATTCGGATGAGGACGAGATCGACGAGGAGATTGAAAAGAACGATAAAGCCGGCGTAGAAGAGGACCGTGCCGACGACCATCGTGTAATCGCGATTGAAAGCCGCGGTCACGAAATAGCGGCCGAGTCCTGGAATTTGAAAAATCGTTTCCACGACGAAGGAGCCGGTAAGCAACCCCGCGACCGTCGGGCCGAGATAACTCACCACCGGAATCAGCCCGCCGCGGAGCGCATGCCTGAGCACGACGCGCACGGGTGAAGCGCCTTTTGCGCGAGCGGTGCGGATGAAATCCTGCGACAAGATCTCGAGCATGCCGCCGCGAGTGAGGCGTGCGATGTAGGCGGCGTAAAATCCGCCTAACGTCAGTGCCGGCAGAATGCGATCGAGCCAGTCGTCCCAGCCCGAAACGCGCACCCAATGCAATTTCAGGGCGAAGATGAGGACAAGGAGTGGACCGAGGACGAAGATCGGAATGCAGATCCCGATCATGGCCACTCCGCTCGGAATGTAATCGGTGAGAGTGTTGGGCCGGAGCGAGGCGACGATGCCGGCAGACAGCCCTAACGAAAGGGCAACGAGAAGCGACCAGAAGCCGAGCTCGGCCGAAACCGGAAAAGCCTGGCCGATCAATTCGTTGACGGTGCGGTTGGGATATTTAAAGGAGGGTCCGAGATCCCCCCGCGCGATGTGGCCGAGATAGGTGAGATACTGGGTGAAGAGCGGCTTGTTCAAGCCGTAGTGCGCCTCGAGATGTTTCTGGATTTCCGGCGTCGTGTTTTTTTCGGCCGAGAATGGTCCGCCCGGCGCGAGTTTGAGCATGAAGAAGGTAAGAGTCGCAACCGCGAGGAGAACCGGAATCGCCTGGAGCAAGCGGATCGCGATAAAGCGAAACATCGGCCGCTACCTTGCCGCAGCCGCGAGCGCTTTGCCATCGTTTGCTCGGCTGGCGCTCTCGAGATGAGGCCTCACTTCGCAGTCTGGCGCGGGATCACGCGCTTCCGCGCTGCGCTCGGGAGCGAATCCTTAGTTGGCCGGGCTGGCCGCCGGTTTTGGTTTTCCTCCATGCCCCATCATGCTGTCTCTTTGCAGCGAGCGCAGGTTGATATCAGAACCGCGCGAGAACGCGTGCCGGCCGTCCTGCAACATTGGCACGCGTTGCTTCGCGTTCGTGAGATCGATGAATCTTTGCGTCGTGACGAAGAGCGCGCGCGATTTGGAATCATAAAAGGCGACCCGCGCCTGCCGGTCGTTGCTCCGCCACTCCACCACATTGGGAGCGACATTTTTGGGTCCGCTCAACTCCTGTGCGCCAGTCGCGCTCCCGCCCGCTTTTGACTGGAGGAGGTTGTTGATTTCCTTCGCGGAAATTTCCGAGCTGTCGGTCTTCGTGATCATCTCGCGGACGCTTCGCCCGTGGAGAAACGTGACCGCGATGAGCAGACCGTGGGCCGAATAACATTTCGTTAGGCTGGCCCCGCTGGTGCGCGATTGGAGAGAGGTCAGCGCGTCGCCGTAGCGCGCCTGGATTTGCTTTTCCGTGTCACCGATTCCCGCCTCCGCTGATCCGAGCAGCGGCAGGATGGCGGCGAAAAGGAATGCGGCGGAGCGCAGGGGCGACGTCATGGTTGGCCTTCGTTCAACGATTCGCGCACGAGAGTCTATGATTGCGTTTGTTCCCCCTCCGAAGACAAGCCAAAAGTGCATTTGGCGATCGAAAAATCCGAGCTTCACGGCCGTGATTCCTAGAGCATCTGTTCGACAAAGGCGCGGCTCTCGAAAGGGGCAAAGTCTTCCAGCTTTTCACCCGTTCCGATGAAGCGGGTCGGAATGCCAAGTTCGTGCTGGATCGCAATTACGACCCCGCCTTTGCCGCTGCCGTCGAGCTTCGTCACGATCAGCCCAGTGAGATCGACCGCGGCATGAAATTCGCGCGCCTGCGCGAGGGCGTTGCTGCCGGTAGTGGCGTCGACCACAAGAAGGCGCTCCTGCGGCGCATCGGGATCCTGTTTGCCTAACGAGCGTTTAATTTTTTTTAACTCGGCCATCAGATTTGTTTTCGTGTGGAGACGGCCGGCGGTGTCGCAAAGAAGAAACTCGATCTCGCGCCGGTCGGCCGATTGGTAGGCTTCATAGCAAAGGGCGGCGGGATCAGCGTTATACTGGCCTCGGACCATCTCGATTTTCAGACGCTCGGCCCAGACTGCGAGCTGTTCGATCGCGGCGGCGCGAAAGGTGTCGGCTGCAGCGAGCAGGACGGTGTGGCGATTGCGCTGGAAATGATGCGCCAGCTTGGCGGTCGAAGTGGTTTTGCCGGTGCCGTTG
>DASXDC010000036.1:0-16834 GCA_036490855.1 Chthoniobacterales bacterium | reverse complement strand
GGGGAAGGATCGGCGAGATAAGAATCCCGACGAGGCGGAGAGATTCGGCGAGGCGATAGAGAAGGGCGTCCAACTCCCCGGCGCGCGCTTCGTCCTTAGCGAGAGCCCACGGCTTCCTCGCGTCTATCTCCTGATTACTGGCCGTCACATAACTATTGACCCGTTCCAAGGCGGCGTGGATCATCGATTCCATCTCGACTTCGTAGAGCGCCAGCGCCGGGATTACGCCCGGTCCTCGTCCGGCGAGACGGCCTTGGCAGTAACGCAGAGTCATGCTGAGGGTGCGGTTAAGAAGATTACCGAGCGAGTTCGCAAGCTCGCTGTTGAATCGACTGACGAGCCGCTCTTCCGAGAAATCGGCGTCCTTGCCCGAGACGATGTCACTCATGAGATAGTAGCGAAGCGCCTCGCCCCCATACTTTGCGGCGAGCGCAGCCGGATCGACGACGTTGCCCAAGGACTTGCTCATCTTGGCGCCGCTGATGTTCCACCAGCCATGGACGAGAAACCTGGGCATCTGATCGTCCGGGAAGCCAAGGGCGTGGAGCATGATCGGCCAATAGATCCCGTGCGCCGGGATGAGAATGTCCTTTCCGATGACATGAAGGGCGGGCCATTTCTGCCGAAAGGATGAAGGCTGGAGGGAGAAGGAAGAAACGACCGGGTCGTAGCCGATAAAGCTGATGTAATTCGTGAGAGCGTCGAACCAGACGTAGTTGACGTAGGCGGGGTCAAAAGGTAACTCGATGCCCCAACTGAGCCGGGCCTTGGGGCGCGAGATACAAAGGTCACCAGTTAGTTTCTCGACCGCGTTGATCAGCTCGGTCTGGCGGAAGTTGGGGGTGACGCAACCAGGATGGGAGCGGAGATAGGTCAGGAGCCAGTCTTTGTGGCGCGAGAGGCGGAAGTAGTAGTTCTCTTCGGTGCGATGTTCGACCTCGCCCCACTCCGGTCCGAACGCGCCGTCAGGTCCGCGTTCCTTGTCGGTCAGGAATTGTTCCTGGCGGACGCTGTAATAACCTTCCTGCTTGTCTTTGTAGATCTGGCCCTCGTCGAAGAGACGCTGGAGCATGCCTTGGACGCAGCGTTTATGGAGCGGATCGGTCGTAGCGGCCCAGCCGTCGTAGCAGACTTCAAGTTTCTCCCAAAGGGCGAGGAATTTGGCGGTGATGTCGTCGACGAAGGCTTGTGGAGAGACGCCCGCTTTCTCGGCCGATTGCTGCACTTTCTGTCCGTGCTGATCGACACCGGTGAGAAAGTAAACTTCCTTGCCCTCCAGACGATGAAATCGGGCGATGACATCGGCGAGAACTTTCTCGTAGGCGTGGCCGATGTGCGGCGCGCCGTTTGTGTAGTCGATCGCGGTCGTGATGTAGAACGGTTTCGGCATCGGCTGGGAGATATTGCGGGCGCACCCCGCGCGGCGCAACTCTTGATACGGCAAAACGCCGTTCCGATCACGGCGGGTTGTTAGATCAAACGGCGACGACCGAACCAGGCGGCAAGGGCGGCTCCGGCGAGGGCGGCGACTCCGCCGAGAAGGAGATGGCGATTCCGGCTGACCCACAACTCTGGCGCGCAACCGGTCGCCCGCTCGTCAAACGCCCCATGCGCGCCATGATCATGGGTGTCGTCGACCGGTTGCCAAAGATTGCAGGCGCGATCGGGATCGGCGCGGCCGTTATGTTGTTGGGCACTGTAACCGGTGCGCCCGAGATACCAGTCGAGGAAGCCGGGGACAATCCGGTTGCCCCAGACGGCTTTGACGGTTGGGATGCCGACGAGAAACTCCCGCCGCGGATGATGCGAGGCGTAGAGGATGGCGCGCGCGGCCACTTCCGGTTGGTAGATCGGAGGCACCGGCTGAGGCTTGCGTGGCAGCCGGCTTTTCACCCAACTGAACTGCGGAGTGTTGAGGGCCGGCATTTGAACCATGCAAGCCTGCACATTGCTCTGGTCGTGGATGAGCTCGCAGCGAAGCGAATCCATGAAACCCTGGATGGCATGTTTCGACGCACAATAGGCGGCCTGCAGCGGAATTCCGCGATAGGCGAGCGCGGAGCCAACCTGGATGATGATCCCGTGATCGCGCGGGAGCATGCGGCGGAGAGCGGCGAGCGTCCCGTAAACGTAGCCGAGGTAAGTGACTTCGGTGACGCGCTTGAATTCTTCTGGCGTCATCTCCTTGATCGGAGAGAAAACGGAGGTCATGGCGACGTTTACCCAGACGTCGGGCGGGCCGAAATGCTTGTCGATTTCCTCAGCGGCAGCTTCCACCTGCTGCGGATCAGAAACATCAACCGGGAGCACGATTGCTTCCCCACCGAGACGCTCGACATCGTTCTTCGCTCCTTCAAGACCCGCTTTGCCCCGCGCGATCAGACCGATGCGCGCACCTTCCCGCGCAAATGCCTGCACGGTCGCGCGCCCTACCCCAGCGGAGGCACCGGTGACGACAACCGTCCGCTTTTTGTTTCCGTTATTCACACAGCGGAATCGAACTGCGGTGCTCTGGCAGACGCCTACCCTCCGGAGAAGAGAGAGACAGGCTGCTGATTCGAAAGCGGGAGGCGAGGTCTAGAGGCCGAGGGAGCGGAACGTCTCGCCGACGTGCCGGAAGTGGACGTCGAGCGAGCAGAGTTCGTCGATTTTGTTAGGCGCAAGCAGGGCCGTGATCTCTGGCTCTGCCTTTGCATTCTCGGCGAAAGGGGCGTCGCCCTGCCAGGTCCGCATTGCGGCGCGTTGCACGGCTTCGTAGGCGGTCTGACGATTCGCGCCGGCGCGGGTAAGGGCGAGGAGGATCGACTGGCTGAAGTAAAGTCCTTTGGTTAGGCCAAGATTGCGCTCCATCTTCTCGGGATAGACGAGCAACTTCTCGATCAGGTCGCGCAGCTTCACGAGCATGTAATCGAGCAGCGTGCAGGAGTCCGGAAGAATGATGCGCTCTG
This sequence comes from Chthoniobacterales bacterium, assembly GCA_036490855.1. Classification (GTDB taxonomy): domain Bacteria; phylum Verrucomicrobiota; class Verrucomicrobiia; order Chthoniobacterales; family UBA10450; genus Palsa-1392. Next base: position 13,886 of record DASXDC010000036.1, on the reverse strand, counting down.
CACTCGAGTGACTAATGTCGCGCTCGTGCCAGAGCGCGACGTTCTCGAGCGCAGCGACGGCGTTTCCCCTAACGACTCGCGCGAGGCCGCTCAGGCGCTCCGCCGTAATCGGATTGCGCTTGTGCGGCATGGCTGAGCTTCCCTTTTGGCCGGCGCTGAAGAATTCCTCCACCTCGAGCACTTCCGTGCGTTGTAAATGGCGCAGTTCGGTCGCCCAACGATCGATGCTGGAGGCGATCAGTGCGAGCGTGGTGGAAAATTCCGCGTGGCGATCGCGCTGGATAATCTGGGTGGAAAGCTTGGCCGGCTTAAGCCCGAGCTTTTCGCAAACGTAACGCTCGATCCGCGGATCGAGATGAGCGTGCGTCCCGACCGCGCCGCTTAGTTTTCCGATCCGCACCCGCTCCAGTGTTTGCGCGAGTCGTTCCTCGGCCCGGCCAAATTCGTCAAACATCAACGCCAGCTTGAGTCCGAACGTGATCGGCTCGGCGTGAATGCCATGACTGCGGCCGATCATCGGCGTCAGCTTGTAGCGTCGCGCCTGATCGGCAGTCACCCGTCGCAGTTCCCGGATGTCATCGAGGAGAATTTTGCCCGCCGCGACGAGCTGCACGGCGAGAGTCGTGTCGAGCACGTCGGAGGAAGTCAGCCCCTGGTGAATCCACCGCGACGCGGGACCGACCGAAGCCGCGACATTCTCGAGAAAGGCGATGACGTCGTGGTTGGTGCGTTCCTCGATTTCGTGAATCTCCGGGATAGAGAAGCGCGCTTTCTCGCGAATCTGCGCCGCATCGTCCGGTGGTATCTCGCCGAGCTGCGCCATTACTTCACAGGCGAGCGTCTCGATCTCGAGCCAGATTTCGAATTTGCGCTGCTCCGACCAAAGCTCGCGCATCGGGGCGCGGGAATAGCGATCAATCACCGTGGCAACATAGAAGGCTCCCCGACGCGGGCCAAGCGCTTCGTCTGAAAAAGAAACGTCACGCAGGCGGTCGTCCGCCGGCGCGACGTTTCACGTTCGTCCTGTTAGAAATTCTTTAGCAAACGCGGGCGCGATTAAAGCGTCCGTTGCTTTTCACTCGTACCTGGCCACTGCCGAGAAGATCAGCCACCGCAGCGACGGTCTCTTTGGTGTTTTTGGTGCACGAGCTGACGGCGAGGATGAGGTCGCCAAGCGACAGTTTCGGCCGGGTCTTGAGGATCTGCGTATTTTTTTTCATAAGAGCGAGCGTAATTTGAGCAGGTTGAATGCCACCTACGGGAAGTAGATGATTTTCCCGGCGAAATGTTCAAAATCCGTTCTGGCCGGGCCTGTTGCCGGCGCCGTTAGGCCGACACTTGTGTACGGATCGTGAACACCAGCAGCCTAACAACTAGCGGACCGCGACGCCTTCAGCCGGCACCCGTTTAGCCGACAAACGCAGGACCAACAGGTAGAGAACGGCCAGCACCGCGATGAAGAGCACAACCCAATGCAATTTCGCCTTCATCAGGTTCATCAGGCCGTCTGGATTACCGATCAGATCGGGCTGCGCCTGAAATGCCTTGGCGCCAAGATAAGTCAGGACGGTGCACCAGAGGGCGGAGCCGGCAATGGTCGCGACGCTGAAAACCCAGAAGTTCATTCGGACAATGCCGGCTGGAATAGAAATAAGATGCCGAATGACCGGAAGGAGCCGGGCGAAGAACACCCCGCCCGCCTCATAGCGAGCGAGCCAGATCTCGGCGCGTTCCAATTTATCCGGACCGATGAAAAAGAACTTGCCGAAGCGCAGGATAAAAGGCCGCCCAAGCCAGCGAGAGGCCCAGTACATGATCGCCGCCCCGAAATAAGATCCGAACGTCCCGGCCACTATCACCCCGGCGAAGCTGAGATCGCCGCGAGCCGCCAGAAACGCAGCCGGCGGGATGACGATTTCGCTCGGGACGGGGAGGATCGAGCTTTCCATCGCCATCAGCGCGATGATGCCGAGGTAGCCGCCGTGCAGCACCCAGCCAAACCAAATTTCGAGTAAATGATGCATATGAGATTTTCGAATTCCAGATTCAATGATTCGGATTTAGCCTCAAATCCGCGCCGGTAGTTGAGTAGCTATTTTGCAATCAGCAATTTTAATTCCGTCATGATCTACCGGCGCGTCCTCCGCTATTACCGGCCGTTCCTGGCGCTCACGATCGTGGGGCTGTTGTTCTCGCTCATTGGGATTGCAGTGAATCTCCTGCAGCCATGGCCGTTGAAGTTCATCATCGATCAGATTATTCCGGCTGACTCTGCCTTCCGGGCGACGCACGCTAACTGGCGCCAGTTCATTCCCCTGCTCTGTCTTGCCCTCATTGGATTGCAGCTGGTCTGGGGCATTCTCAATCTGATTACCAATTACATCTTCGTGAAGGTCGGATTACAGGCCCTTTTGAAGCTCCGCACCGATCTCTATGCCTATCTGCAATCGCTCTCCCTCAAGTATCACGACGCACGCCGCTCGGCCGATTCCAGCTTTCGCGTCGCCTACGATTCGCAGTCCGTCCAGACGATCTACAACAAGGGATTCACCAATATTTTTGGCTCCGTCATCACATTGATCGGCATCTTCGCGGTCATGCTCCGCCTCGACTGGCAGCTCACTCTCCTTTCGTTAGGCATTGTTCCTCTCATTGTCGGAGCGATTTACTTCTTCGCGAATCGGATCCGGATCGAATCGACAACCATTCAAGAACGCGACAGCGCCCTTCTCACCCAGGCGCAGGAAGGTCTGAGCGCGATCCGGATGGTGACTGCCTTCGGGCGCGAGGATTTCGAGGTTTCACAATTTCACGAACGGGCACATCAAAGCCTGCAGGCCAATCTTCGCCTCACTCTCACGAACGTGAAGAGCGCCCTCGTTATCACCACCCTGATGGGAATCGGGACGGCGGCGATGATCTACCTTGGCACCCTGCACGTGCTGAGCGGCGCGCTCACCCTCGGCTTGCTCATCGTTTTCACCCAGTATCTGGCCATGCTCTACAAGCCGCTTCAGGAACTGACCTACACCGCATGGGCGATGGAGGGCGCGACCGCAGGAGCACAACGTTGTTTCGAAGTGCTCGATCGGGAAGACGACGTGCGTGATGCGCCTAACGCCGTCGCCATCTCAGAGACGCAGGCCGCGATCGCCTTCGACGATGTCACCTTTGGCTACGACGCGCAGCGTCCGGTGCTCGATGGAATCGACCTGCAGATTTCGCCTAATCAAATCGTCGCGCTTGTCGGCGGCACCGGCGCCGGGAAAAGCACTCTGCTCAGCCTCGTCCCGCGTTTTTACGATCCGAGCGCGGGCGTCGTCTCGCTCGATCGTCGGGATGTGCGCGAGATCACGAAGAAATCGCTTCGGGTCCAGATCGCGATCGTCCTCCAGGACACGCTTCTTTTTTCCACCACGATCCGCGAAAATATTGCCTACGGCCGGCCGGGCGCGACCGATGCCGAGATTCGCGAGGCGGCGCGACGCGCGCAGGCGGATGATTTCATCTCGCGTTTGCCTAACGGATACGACAGTCCAGTCGGCGAACGCGGCGGTCATCTCAGCGTCGGCCAACGCCAGCGGATCGGGATCGCTCGCGCCTTCCTCAAAGATGCTCCCATTCTCCTCCTCGACGAGCCGACTTCCGCGCTCGACCCGACCACTGAGGCCGCGATCATGGAGACGATCAAGGAACTGATGCACGGCCGCACCACCCTCATCGTCACCCATCGTCTCGCCACGATTCACAACGTCGATCAAATCGTCGTCCTCGAGCACGGACGCATCGCCGAGCGCGGCCGCGGCCCCGAGTTGGTGGCGAAGGGAGGTGTCTACGCCAAACTCTACGCCGCCGGTAATTATCCAAGCCAATGAGCAACGTCACCAACGAGCGCCGCGTCGAGGGAGATTGGTGGGCCGCCCCGATTCCGCCTAACGTTCACTTCGGCGACGGCTTTTACTGCGAGACCGCGCAGATCTTTCGCTTCATGCGCAGTCAGCACGAGGTTGCGGTCTCGTTAGGCAACTACGTTTCCTGCTACGCCGGCTGTTCCTTTGCCCTCGGGAAAAACGGGCGGGCGAAAGTGGGCGACTTCACGCTCATGAATGGCGCCCTCGTCATGGCCGAGGAGTTGATCGAGATCGGCAGCTACTGCCTGATCTCGTGGAACGTCGGGATCGCCGACTCCGATTTTCATCCGATCGATCCCGCCCAGCGTCGACAGGACGCGCTTGCCCTCGCCCCCTACTACAAGGATCGGCCGGCACGGCCGCCGATTCGGACCGCGCCGGTTCGGATCGCCGACAACGTCTGGATCGGAATGAACGCGGTCATTCTCAAGGGCGTCACGATCGGCGAGAATTCGGTCGTCGCCGCCGGCTCAGTCGTGGCGAAAAGCGTCCCGGCCAACACGATTGTCGCGGGCAATCCAGCCGTGATCGTGAAGGAGCTTCCTCGTTAGGCAAGCGTGCTCATGAAACGCAAGAAGATCGTCGTGATGGGCTTCATGGGCTCGATGCCGATCGCCGGCGTCATCTGGCAACACATCCATTACATCGTCGGGCTGCAGCGGCTCGGGCACGACGTTTATTACATCGAAGATTCTGCGCGAATTCCCTACAACCCGCAGACCTTCGACACGAGCAACGACTTCGATTACGCCGCCCGGATTCTCGGGCAATTGGCGAATGAATTCGGCTTCGAACAACGCTGGGGATTCTGCGCCCGCTATCTGCCCGGAAAACCGACGGCCGGTTTGCGCCTAACGAAAATCCAGCAGCTCTATCTCGAGGCCGACGCCATCCTCAACGTCTGCGGCACGCAGGAGCTGAATGACGATCTGCTCAAGAGCGACTCGATTCTCTACATCGAAAGCGACCCGGGCGTCGAACAGATCAAGGTCGACAACCGTATCCGTTCCACGATCGATTATCTCGCGCAGCACCGGGCTCTTTTCACCTTCGGCGAGAACATCGGGACCGATCGTTTTCCGGTCCCGTTGCACAAACTCAAATGGCTTCCGACCCGGCAGCCGATCGTGACCGGCTTCTGGAAAACGACCCGGGCGCCGGCGGCCACGGCCGTTTTCACTTCCATCGCCAACTGGTCCACCAGCGGGCTGAAAGACATCGCCTGGCGCGGCGAGAAATATCTCTGGAGCAAGTCGCGCGAATTCCTCCGCTTCGTCGCCGCGCCGAAAAAAGCCGACGAGCCGTTCGAGCTCGCGACCGATATCAAGGATGAAAAGACGCGAGCGAAATTTCTCCGCAACGGCTGGCGCTTCCGGCCGCCGCACCTGATGAGCGTCGATTACTGGCAATATCGCGATTACATCCGCCGCTCGAAAGGCGAGTTTACGGTCGCGAAAGATCAATACGTCCGTCTCCAGACCGGCTGGTTTAGCGATCGCAGCGCCTGTTATCTCGCCGCCGGCCGGCCCGTCATCACGCAAGAAACCGGCTTCACCGATCACTACGGAAACGACGGCGGTCTCTTCGCTTTCCACTCGTTAGGCGAAATCGCCGCCGCCGTCCGCGAGATCAACGCCGACTACAAAAAGCAAAGCCGCGCCGCGCGCGCCATCGCCTGCGAAGTCTTCGAAGCGGAAAAGGTGGTGGGCGCGATTCTGGAGCGGGCCGGGATCTGATTCCCGCAACTGAACGTTTTCAGGCCGCGATCATCTAACGCTTCGATTGCCGTTTTACACCCGCTCGCTTCTGTCTGATCTTCCGGCTCTTTTCCTGATGCACCGACTTCGCTTTCTCTTCTGCGTTCTCGCACTCTTCGTCGTCACCCCGGCGCACGCCCAGCCTAACGGCCACATCCAGAGCAGTCTCGTCCGCATCACTTCCACCGAGGTCGAACCCGATTATCGCGCGCCCTGGAATTCTGGCTCGATCGGTCGCGGCGTCGGCGCCGGTTTCGTGATCGATGGCCAGCGCATCTTGACCAACGCGCACGTCATCAGCAACAGCCGTTACCTCACCGTCGAGCGGGAAGGCGATCCGAATAAATATCCGGCCACCGTCCAATTCGTGGCGCACGATTGCGATCTCGCTCTCGTCCAGGTCGCGAACCCCAACTTTTGGAAAAACATGAAGCCGCTTTCCTTCGGCGGCATTCCCTCGCTCGAGTCGGTCGTTTCCGCCTACGGATATCCGATCGGCGGCGAACGCATGTCGGTCACGACCGGCATCGTCTCGCGGATCGACTTCAGTCTCTACACTCACTCCGCGATCGATTCCCATCTCGCGATCCAGATCAGCGCCCAGATCAACCCCGGCAACAGCGGCGGTCCCGTTCTACAGGATGGCAAAGTCGTCGGCGTCGCCTTCCAGGGCTACAGCGGCGACATCGCGCAAGGCGTCGCCTACATGATTCCGACGCCGGTGATTCGGCGCTTCTTGAAGGACATCGAGGACGGCCATTACGATCGCTACGTCGATCTCGGCATCACTTATTTTAAACTGCAAAATCCCGCGCAACGTCACTTCCTCGGTTTGAAGGATGACGATCGCGGCGTGCTCGTCGGTACCGTCATCCAAGCCGGCCCGTGCGGGAAATTATTGCAGCAGGGCGACGTCCTCCTCGCGATCGACGGGCATCCGATCGCGAGCGACGCCTTCGTCGAATACGAGGGCGAACGGGTGCAGATGCCCGAAGTCGTGGAGCGGAAATTCAAGGGCGACAAGGTCAAGCTCGACCTGTTGCGCGACAAGGAGCCGATCAGCATCGACATCACACTCGGCTCCGTCTGGCCCTACTTCATGCAGGGTCACAGCTACGACATTCGACCGCGTTACATCGTCTACGGCGGACTCCTCTTTCAGCCGATGTCGCTCGATTTGCTCGAAGCCTATCGGATCAGCGACCTGCGCGTCCGGCACTTTTTCGACTTCTTCGTCACCGAGCAGATCTATCTGCAACATCCGGAGGTCATCCTCCTGACGAACATTCTTCCCGATCCGATCAACACCTATCTGCTGCCGTTCCGCGACAGCATCGTGGATGAGATCAACGGCAAAAAAATCGGCACCCTGCAGGACCTGGCGCGAGCCTTCGAGCAGCCGGCCGATCGCTTCGTCGTCAAGATGGTCGGCGACGGACCGCCCCTCGTCCTCGACGCGAAAAAAGTGGAGGAAGCGCGCGAGCGGATCAAGACGCGCTACAACGTCCTCCAGGAACAAAACCTCGACGAACAGCCGCCGGCTCGCCCCGCTGTCGCTGCGAAAGGCAAGATTTAATCATGCGCCCGCTCGTTCTTTTTCTCGTCGCACTCCTCGCTCTCGCTCCTTTGACCGAGGCGAAGAAGACGCCGGTCGCAGTAAAAAAACTTGCTCCTTCCGCGCGGGCGGCGGTCCAGGCGAAGGAAGTCTCGTTAGTCCGGGTCAATGTCACCGGCCAGCCCTACGATTACTTTCGACCGTGGCAAAAGAAGCCGCCTTTTTCGAAACGCGCCCTCGGCGCGGTTCTCCCGCATAATCAAGTCCTCGTCACCGCCGATCTCGTTGCGAACCAGAGTTACGTCGAGCTGGAGCGGGCCGAGTCGGGCGAAAAAACCGCTGCCAGCGTCGTCGTGGTCGATTACGAATCGAACCTGGCGCTGATCCAGCCTAACGATAAGAATTTCCTCAAGGGCCTGCAGCCGCTCGACCTCGCGCTCGATACCGTCGTCGGCGATCGTCTGGCCGCCTGGCAACTGGAACCAACCGGCACGCTCGTCGTGACGGAAGGGATCGTGACCACGATCGGCATCACCCGTTACCCGGCCGACGTGGCCGATTTCCTCACTTATCGGCTCAGCATCCCGATGCAGTATCGCGACAACAGCTACACCGTGCCGCTGGTCAAGAACAACAAGCTGGCCGCGCTGCTTCTCCGCTACGATCCCCGCTCGCAGGTGCTCGACGCCATTCCGGCGCCGATCATCGCTCATTTCCTGAAAGATGCCGCGGGGCAGAAATACCAGGGCTTCCCGTCGTTAGGCATTTCCTTTTTCCCGACGCGCGACCCGGAGTTGCGCGCCTACGCCGGCGAGAAGGACAAAACCGGCGGCGTCTACATCGCGGCGGTTGAGCCGGGCCAGCCCGCCGCCAAAGCCGGTCTGCAACCGGGCGACATCGTGACCGCGGTCGAGGATCACGAGATCGACCAGAATGGCAACTATGTCGACGCGCTCTACGGCAAGCTCGGTTTCGGGAATCTCCTCACCGCCAAGGCCTACGTCGGCGATACCGTGCCGCTCCACGTCCTGCGCGACGGAAAACCGCTCACCCTCAACGTCAAGCTCGAGCATCGCGCGGAAGCCGATTACGTCGTCCCGCCCTATAACATCGATGATCCGCCTGACTATTACGTTCTCGGCGGTCTCATTTTCCAGGAGCTGACCCGCCAATACCTCAAGGAATGGGGCACGAACTGGGAGAAAGACGCGCCACAGGATTTCGTCTACCTCGACAAATTCCAGTCCGAGCTTTTCCCGGAAGGCAAACGTCACGTCGTCATTCTGAGCCAGGTCCTGCCCGCCAACAGCACGATCGGCTACGACGACTTCAGTTACCTGGTGGTGAAGAAGGTGAACGGCAAGGTGATCGAATCGTTAGGCGATCTCGCCCAGGCGGTCAAGACGCCGGTCAACGGTTTCGATGTCATCGAGACGGCGGACGATCCGAAGCAGCTCGAGCTCGATGCCTCGCAGGTCGCGGCCGATGCCGAGGCCTTACAGAAGAATTACGGCCTGCCCGCCTTGCAACGTCTCGATTGAGCGCGGCCGCCGAGCCGCCTTTTGGCGCCATCTTCGATTGGGACGGCGTCATTATCGACTCCGGGGAATTGCACGCGCAGAGCTGGCGACAGCTCGCCGCCGAGCTCGGCCGGTCGGTCGCGCCGGACAGTTTTATCCGCGGCTTTGGGATGAAAAGCGCGCAGATCATCGCCGAGATCCACCGCTGGTCGCACGACCCGGCCGAGATCGCGCGCCTAACGAATCGGAAAGAAGCACTTTATCGCGAGCTGGTCGGGCGGAGCGAGATCGTGCCGTTGCCCGGGGTGGTGGAATGGCTCCATCGCCTCGGCGAAGCAGAGGTGCCGTGCGCCGTCGCCTCTTCCACTCAGCGCGCGAACATCGAGGCCGTCCTTTCGCGCATCGGCCTGCAGGAGGCTTTCGCCGCCATCGTCTCGGCGGAAGACGTCGAACATGGAAAACCGCATCCGGAAGTTTTCCTGAGAGCCGCGCAAAAGCTGGCGCTGCCGCCGCAATCCTGCGTCGTCTTCGAAGACGCGCACGTCGGAATCGAGGCCGCCCACGCCGCCGGGATGAAAGTGGTCGCGGTCGCAACCACCCACCCTCCCGGGCAGCTTTCCGCGGCCGATCTCGTCGTTAGGCGACTCGACCAGCTCTCACTCGAGCAGGTAGCGACTCTTCGTTAGGCCGCATCCGTCCGATCAACTCCAACGGGCTTTAGTCCCCGAACGAAATCTCAGTATCGCGCGCCGTCTGCACCATCTGGCTCGACGGTTGCACGAGACGCAGCCGATTCACCGCCTCGGCGATCGGGACGTGCTGCACCTGGTAATTTTGATAACTCACCATTGTCCCGAAAAGTCCTTCGTTCGCCAGTTGCACCGCCTTGACGCCGAAGCGCGTCCCGAGAATCCGATCGAGCGTCGTCGGCGCGCCGCCTCGCTGCAGATGTCCGAGGACGCAGCAGCGCGTTTCCTTTCCGGTGCGGGCGGCCAGCTCGTGCGCGACCACGTCGCCGATCCCGCCGAAACGATATTCGCCTTCCTTCGTTTGATGCAGCACCTGCTGGCCATCTTTCGGCTGCGCGCCTTCCGCCGCCACAACCATCGAGCTGTGGGCGCCGGCCGCTTCGCGTTTCTTCACGAAATCGGCCAGCTTCTCGTAGTCGAATGGAATCTCCGGAATCAGGATCGCGTCCGCCCCGCCCGCGATCCCGCCATGGAGCGCGATCCAGCCGGCATGCCGCCCCATCACTTCCAGGACCATGATGCGTTTGTGACTCGTCGCGGTCGTGTGCAGGCGATCGAGCGCGTCGGCCACCGAGGCGACCGCGGAATCGAAACCGAAGGTCATGGCCGTCGCTTCCAGGTCGTTGTCGATCGTCTTTGGAACCCCGATGCAGTTGATCCCTGCCTCCTGGAGCTGCAGGGCGGTCGTCATCGAACCGTCGCCGCCCACGATGATCAATGACTTCACCTGCAGGCGGTCGAGTACTTCGCGCGCTTGCGCGATCACGTCCGCCGCCACCACCGCCCGCTGCCCGGCCCCGACCTTGGCGATGAAATGTCCCCTGTTCGTCGTCCCGATGATCGTCCCGCCTAACGACATGATGCCGTCGGTCCGGGCCCGGTCGAGAATCAGGTACTGGCCGGGCGGGAGCAGTCCTTCGAAGCCGTCTTTAAAGCCGACCACTTCCCAGCCCAGCTTTTCCGCAGCCAGCACGACTCCGCGCAGGACGGCGTTCAATCCGGGGCAATCGCCGCCGCTCGTCAGAACCCCGATCCGGGTTTTCATTAATCGCGCGTCTCGCCGAGGACGGCGCGCGGATCCATCGGGCGACCCGCCGCGGCCCAGCGGTCGTAGAGCGACCAGCCCTGATTGAGAAGCGCCGAGGCTTCCGCGAAGCGCTCGCTGCTTCCGAGCACGACCACGATCAGGCGTCGCGGCGTGACGAAGGTTTTCTCGCCCTGCTGCACCACTTCCGAAGGCCGCGCTGCCGAGATCACGACGCAGCCGCCGGCGCGCGACGTCTGTCCGGTCTTTACCCCATCGATCGCATCGCGCCCGAGCAGCTCGTTCGTGTTCCGGAGCAGATAACGCATCCGGCCTTCCCCGCGGCCAAACTCGATCTCGCGCTCCTTTTGCGAGACATAAAAACGAAAGCCGGCGCTGTCCATCGCGTATCGCGTCAGGCGGGCGATATCCGCCGCGGTCGAGTAGGGCCGCTCTTTCCCGTCGAGCCCGCTCGGGTTGAGGAAACGCGTCCGCACCATTCCGAGATGCTGGGCGAGCGCATTCATCTGCAGGACGAAATAATCGGCCGGCGTTCCGCGGACCGCCCCGCCGGCGGGTGGCAATTGCGCCTCGAGCGCGCGCCCGATATGATCCGCCAGGGTGTAGGCGGCGATATTGTCGGATTGAACGAGCGCCGCGTAAAGCAGATCGCGGAGGGTGATCGTGTCGCCCGGTTGAAAGCCGATGTTGTTCTCGCTCGAACCGGCAAAGGCGGCCGGCGGGACGACCGCGACCTGGGCGAGGTCGCCCCCATGTTTCCCGGCCCAGTCGAGCGCCACCATCGCGGTCGCGATCTTCGTCAGGCTCCCGACCTGGCGTTTCTTTTCCGCCTGGAATTTCTGCAGAACGTAACCGGTTTGGGCGTCGATCGTGATCGTCGCTTCCGCCGCCTGCGCGAAGGTCGCGCCGGTGAGGAAAAGCACTGGGAGGAGAAGGAGAAGTCGCAGTTTACGATCGAAAATACTCACGGGCATTTCAAACCGCAGCACGTTAACTGGGTGCCCCGGCTTGGCAACAATTACCGTCGCCTAACGACCTTCGCGGCTAGCGCAGGCTGACCGAGGAGCGCGCGCCGAAAGCAAACGGATCGGGACTGAGGACGAGCAGGACGCGTTCGGCCGCATTCCGCAGATCGAACGGCGTTGCCCTGCCCAGACCGCTCGCGCGGATGGTGCCGAGACGGCCCTGGCCGCGGCTCCCGCCGGCCATGTCGAATTCATAAACCACCCGATGTTTTTCCACATCCGTCACCTTCACGTGGAGGGCGAGGAAGGAGCGGCCGACGCCGAATTGCCCGAGAAAGAACCGTCCGACCGGGCTGCCGCCGTCGACGAGATCGAAATGCCCTTCGACCAGCCAGCCGGTCTTGGGAACCTCATCCGCCTCCAGGATGCGGGCCGGCGCCATTTTGCTCAGCTCATCTTTCAGGTCGTCGGCAAATTCGATCGGGGTGAGCGATTTGCGGATCGGCATCTCGCCGTTCGAAGTCGTTTCGTCGCCGGTGAAAATCGCGCGGTCGATGCAAAAGGGTCGAATGTAGATCGCGGCCGGATTTACCGCCCCCACTCCGCAGTTGGTTTCGTAATGGACCGTCTCGGCCGAGCCAAAATCTTTCGCGTCCACCTCGGTGCGGGTCCGGGTGACGGAATGGGTGTCGTAGCTCTTCGTGACCACCATGTCGGCGCACGAACAAAGCAACAGGCTGGAAGCAATAACAGAGAAGGATTTCATAGATTCGCGTTAGGCGTCGCCGGCCGCTGTCGTTAGGACAGCCGCCCGCAACTTCGCTCCCTTAATGCAACTCTCGTGCCGCTCGGCCCGAAAATTTCAGCCCGCTCCGCCTCCCGTCTGCTCCGCGCGGTGACTCGTGATCAGCGCCCGGAAGATGAAGTAGACGATCGCGGCCGAGGGAATCCCGATGATGACCGACCCGACGAGGAGCGGACGGCCGACGGAAAAGAAAGTTTCCCAGTGGATATAATCGCGCAGCGCGAGCGGATGGAAATGAAGCCGCTTCGGGAGGTGGCCGCGCAAAACCCAGAAGCCGGCCTTGTATTCCCAAAGGTAAATCGCGGGCATGAACGGCAGGATGAGATCGTGCAACTGCACGCTGATCGCGGCCGCGATCTTGTTGCTCTTGCAGACCCAGGCGACCGCGATCGAAAGGAGCGTCTTCAGGCTCCAGAGCGGGGTGAAGCCGAAGAAGATCCCGATCGCCACCCCGAGTGCGATCGAATGCGGCGTGTCCTCGATCGTCACGATCCGAAAATGGAGATGGCTCAGCCAGTTTCGATAGCGTTTCCAGGCGCCGGGTCGGTCATTCTCAGCCATCGAAATTTCTTTCACCTAACGAAACAGATCCGCCTGCCGCGCCCGCCCTTTCACGATCTGCCCGAGCGCGGCCCGCAACCGGAGCGCGGCGTGAGGCGCGAAGTCGAGCGCGTTGTTATTGAAAACAACGTGCACCTTCTCCGCTTCCCCCGCGAGTTTCTTCGTCCGCTCCGCCACCTCCGCGATCTCCTCCTTGCTGTAGTCGTAATAGAAACGCTCCGCGACCGTCTTGCCCCGCAGGTAGGCGTCGGCGTTCCGCCCGTGCAGGCGCAGGTAGGCCAAAGCCGGATTCGTCACCTCGTCCAGCTCGCTCGGCATGATCGTGAAATGTTCTCTCTCCGGCGCATCGACGAGCGAGAGCGTCGTCCCGTGGCGCCGGAAGAATGCCAGGGTCGGCTCCAGATTCTCCGGGGTCGTCCAATTGCGGTTGCGCAGCTCGACCACCGTCCCGAGCGGCTGCAACTGCCCGAGCAAATCTTCCAGTTCCTTCAGCTCATGCTTCCGGGGCGAGAAAGCGGGCGAGAGCTGGAGGAGGAAAGCGCCAAACTTCCCCGCCGCCCGCAATGGTTCGACCGCTGCGATCATCCTCTCGAGCAAAGCCCGCTCGATCTTCCCCGTCAGCCGCACCTTTCCTTTCGCGTCCGCTTCCGCCGTCCGCTGGAGCGCGGGCGGGAGCGACTTGAGCGGCGCGCTGTGGCGGGAGAGAAGCCGATGGAGTTTCACGTCGAAAACAAAATCGTCCGGGGTCGCCCGCGCCCAGCGCGCCACCAGGCGCGGCTCCGGCACGGCGTAGAAGGTCGAATTCACCTCCACCATTTCGAAATGCTCCGCGTACCACGGGAGCCGATCGGCGGTCGGGAGCTTCGGCGGATACCAGCGCTCGACAAATCCCGGGTCCGACCAACTGGCCGTCCCGACCAGGACGCGGTGGGTCGAGCTGGATCGGGTCGGCGGCATGGAAAAGAAAACGCGCCCCGGCCCCGGAACGCAAACATCAATCCGCCGGGGCCGCCCGGCT